>JACCSE010000557.1 GCA_013813145.1 Gemmatimonadales bacterium | reverse complement strand
GCACGGCCATCTCCGATTCTGCCAGGGGAAACCAAACCGAGTCCGGTGTAACCGACTCGAGCGGACAGTCAACCTTGGGACCAGGGGTCGAGAAAACCCGTCCCGATCAGGGCCAGCCGGTGACTTCGAAGGGCGACACGGTCAACACTGGCGTGGATAGCGCCACCACGTCGCGCTAACGAAGAGAAGGGCCATGAAGGAAGGGGGCGGACTAGTCCGCCCCCTTTCTGTCGTGAGGTTACGAGCTTGGGCTTAGCATGGCGGGCACTAGGGGGCTCAACGTATCCCTACCTGGAGAGTGTCCCCGCTCTGCCGCATGGAGACCCGGCGAAGTGCGCCACCACCGCCTCCTCCACCTGCGCCTTGGTCTGCGGGGTGACCACACCGCCTGGCACGGTGACGTGGACATGGAGCCCACCCTCCACCGAGATCCCCGGTCGGCTCTCACGTTCCGTCCGGAAGGAGGGGAGTGCCGCGCCATCCGTTCCGCGCTGGAAAGCAAGTGGTCCGGTAAAGGGTAACGCGCCGGGGAACGGCCGGCCCAGGTCCGCGTTCTGGAATGCCGCCAAATCAGCCCGGAACCCGCGCGGCAGGTTGAAGTTCCCGAGCCGGTCGGTCGCTTCATCCAGCCCCCGGCCGAACCGGTCGAGGAAATCAGCACCCTGCCCCAGAAACTCCAGGAACAGATCGCGCCGGGGGTCGTCGGTGTCCAATTGTCGAACAGGCAAGCAAGGCGGCGCGGATCGCTTCTTCGTTCCCCCGGTCAATCCCCTGGAGCGCGGCGAAGTCCGGCACCACCGTGCCCAGTGCTTCGACCTGGCGGCGGAACACATCCGCCGGGTTTTGGTCCTCCCCCGCCAGCCGGGAGCCAAGCTGGCTCATGGCCTGCTCCTCCGCGAAGGCCGCGAGGGCGGCTTGCCGGATGGCCTCCTCGAAGCCATTGAGTGCGTCAGCCCCGGACCCCAAAAGTGGTACGAGGTCACCAAACGGCACCTCCAGCAGCGTAGGATCGAGCTCGAACGCGCCGCCCGGGAGCGCCGCGTCATAGACTTTCTGTAGGAATGCGCGATATGCGGCCTGTCCCTCCTCGGTGTTGAGGTCCAGCCGAGACACCCCCGCCTCGAAGGCAGGATCGAAGTTGACCGCCCCGAGCAACACCGCCCGCTCGCGCGCCAATCGGGCCGCCAAGTCAGTGGGGTCCTCCCCGGCGAGCTTGGCCCCGAGTTCCGCTTGGCGGATCTGGTCGCTCAGCGTGGTGCCGAACCCGGTGAGGTTCTCGACGGTGATGCCAAGCACCTCATTAAGAGCAGCGAACGATCCCGCGACGAGTGCCCCATCGTCAGTCCGTACATCGAAGCCGCGGATGATGAACTGCGGGATATGACTGTCAACGGGGAGAGTCCGAGGGCGTACCTTTCAGGCCGGCGAGCCTGGCGCAGGGTACGGGAGTTGTCAGAACAGCCTCCCACGGACACTCGCCCGCGCACCGGCCCTGTTGAGCCCAGGAATAATGCCGTACAATGGAGTGCCTCCGCCAGTTCTACCCACACCGTGAGGACCTCCCATGTCGGTCGAAGAAAACAAGGCGCTTATCAAGCGGTACATCGAGGCGTTTAACGGGAAGGCCAAGACCGAAGCGATGCTCAGTGAGTACGTCGCCGATGAAGGCCTCCGGCGCTTCATAAGTACCTTCGAGGCAGCCTTCCCGCGCTATGAGCTCACGCTAGAAGATCTAATCGGTGAGGGTGACAGGGTCGTCGCGCGCCTCGTTATCCGAGGCACCCATCGTGGAGAGTTCCGGGGAGCAGCGCCAACAGGTCGGGAGGTCACCTTCCCAGCCATCATCATCTACCAGATCAAGGGCGGGAAGATCGCCAAGCATTGGCTCGCGTCGGATACGCTGAGCCTGGCACAGCAGGTGGGGCTCGTACCCGGCTCGGCTGGGGCTGCGCGCTGATCCGACAGGTGTCGAGCGTGCTAAGGTCCCGCCCGAGCTCAACGCCCCCCGTCCTCCGCCTAGGGATGGTTACGGTTGCTCGTCTCGGAACTCAAGGTGATCTGCCCAAACGCTGAGTCGGCGCGACTTGATGTCCAGCCAGACGTAGCCAGGCAGGGGGGTCTGGAGGGCCTTCTCTGTGGGGTGCGACGAACCTACCGCCCGGCGGGCAGGGCGGAAGGGGTGGGAAATTTTGCGTCCTGCTAAGGTCCGTGAAGAGGTCGCCCCGATCTGCACCGCGAGCTGCAGGGTGGGTTTATCGATGCCTAAGCCGACTAGCGCCCCAGCCCCACGCATCCTGTCAGGTTCCGCCTGAACTCAGAGGGTCACCCCTGCAGGATGCGCGTGGCAGAGGGCTCAGAATTGAGCAGGATGCGTGGGCAAGTTCGCATAGACTTGGGCACACCTTGGTTGAGCTCCTCCGGCGTGAGCGGTCGGGCGCTGCGATGGTGCGTCAACACAGAGGCCGAGCTAAAGAGGACATCGGAACTCCGGGGCATCGTCGTCAAGGTTGTCCGTCATTCGGGTTGACAATCGGCTTTACGAACCTGGTCTGAGTAGGCCTCAAACCCCCTCGGGGCGAACCGCACCCTGGCGTGGGTGCCCGTAGCTGTGGTGTACCGGAGGATCACGTCATCGCCCAATGCAAAGCGGATGGCAAAGATGCGTGGCTCAACCGCAGTCAGCCAGAGATCGGAGCGAGTATCCCACTGACGGCCCCGCATCGCCTGCTCGGGTTTTTGCTCGCCTATGTACGCTTCTACGCTAGCACCGAGCTTCAGGCGGTGGCTAATCGGAAACAGGAGGACTTCAAGCTTTCGAGGCGTGAGGCCGTTCGCTCGCAAATACTGCTCGAACTGGTGAACGAGCTGTTACTGCGCCGGCGTGAACGTGCGGCCGACACTCAGAAAGACGTTTGCTGGCATCGGACCTCCCTCAGTCCTGTGCTCTACGAGGTAGCTCTGGCTTGAACTTTGATCCACCCATGAAGAAGCCTGGCCTCCTGAGGCGCTCCAGGCGCGCCGCCGGCCCGACCGCAGCCGCCAACTCCCGCTCCAGGCGGGTTGGCCCGCAGATCGGGATCTGGGACTAGAAATCGCCGGCTGGCAGACATGGCTCCGCGACCGTGTGAAGGCACACGGCGGCCCACTACCTGGCGCACCTCCGCACCCTGATTTCTGAAGGGCGTCCGTTTTGGCGGTCGGAACTGACGGGGCCCGCCGTGGCCCGCTGGCTCGCCACTCGGACCAGCCTAATTCAGAAGCGGCAGAAGGTGCCAGAGGGTCCCGCCGGCAGCCGGATCCGGAGCCGCGGCGGGTGAGTGCCCGGACCAAGCGGCGCTATCTCGCGGCCGTGCAGTCGTTCGCCGCCTATCTGCTTGAGGTGGGGGTGTTGGGCAATAATCGGTTCGGGATGTATCGGCCCCGCCCGCCGCCGATCCCCGCTGCCTTTTCCTGGAGCTTCCCGACCTGCAGCGGGTCATAGAAGGCGCCCCTGCCCTTCAGAGCCATTTTCGCGCTGGCCTACGGCGCAGGGCTCGAGATTAGCGCGATTCTCACCCTGTTGGAGTCTGCGGTGGACGCAGAGGCGCGTCAGGTCCGCGCCAAGGCACTAAATCCTGGCCCCAAGACCGGCTGGCCCGGGTCGCCGATTGGGCCTGGCCTTGGGTCGCTGAACATCTCCGGGCGGTGCTCCAGGGCGAGCGGGTGTTCCGCGGCGTAGACCGCTGGCAGGCGAGTGACGTGCACGGGAGCGGCCACTGGGGAGCACACGATGCCCGGTGCGGTCCTCGCACCGGGCCATTCGTCTCTTCGGGAGCTCACGCCGGTCCGATCACCGCCACCGGCTTGAGCACGACGGGGAAGCCCGAGCCGGTATCGGTCCCGCCGCCCCCGTTCCCGACCTGGCCGTAGGCGTTGTGCCCCCAGCAGTAGGCCTTACCCGCGGGGGTAAGGGCGCAGGTATGATGGGCGCCGGGGCTGATGCCGCTCAGCGACCGTCCGCCGGCGACCGCCGTGGGCACGAGCCGATTGGTCTCGGTCCCGTCGCCGATCCCCCCGGCGAAGTTGTGGCCCCAGCAGTATGCCTGGTTGCCGGTGGTGACCCCGCAGCTGTGGAGTCCGGCGATCGCCTGCTTCAGCTGGAGGCCTCCCGAGACCCGCGATGGCACGAGCCGTCGCGTGTCCGAGCGGTCGCCGACCTGCCCCTCCGCGTTATGTCCCCAGCACCATGCGACGTTGGAGGGGGTGAGGCCGCACGTCGTGCCGCCGCCAGCCGCGATCAGTCGGAAGCTGTGACCACCCGCGACGGGCACGGGCGTGTTCCGCTGCTCGAGCGTACCGTCCCCCAAGGCACCATTCTGTCCGGTGCCCCAGCAGTACGCCTTGTCCGCCCGGGTCACGACGCAGGAGTGCCCGTCGGCCGCCGAGACCCGGCGGACCTTGAGCCCGCCGGCCACCTTCACCGGCACGCCGCTGTTGAGCCCGGTGCCGGTGCCGAGCTGTCCCCAGGTGGTGTTGTCGCCCCAGCAGAACGGGACATCGGCCGTGGTGACCGCGCAGGTGTGACGGAACCCGACGCTGATCTGCCGGAACGCGCGCGACCCGCGGACGCGGTCCGGCACGAGGAAGGTGCTGAGCCGGGCGTTGCCGAGCTGCCCAAAGTCGTTGAGGCCCCAGCACCACGCCTCGTTGGTCGTGGTGACACCGCAGGTGTGGGTCGTCCCGGCGCTGATCTGCGCGAAGCGCAGGTTGCCGGAGACGGCCCGCGGGCGCGAGCGTTTGGTGCGGGTGCCGTCGCCGAGCTGGCCGTCCGCGTTGAGCCCCCAGCAGTATGCCTTGCCGTCGCCGACGAGACCGCAGCTATGGTAAGCCCCTGAGCTGATCTGCGTGAAGGTCAGCGCGGCGGCGGCTACGGCAGAGGCTAGGACAGGCTGCTTGGCGGATGGATCCGGAACATCCGTCGGTGAAGGGGAATCCGGTCCGCAACCGGCCGCGAGGAAGGCGACGGCGGCGAGAAGGGTGGAAACGACGGCTTTCATGGCATCCTGTTCGTCAGGGGTCGCTTTGAATCTCTCTGCTGCCGTCAAGCAGTTTTCAAGGCCATAGCCCGCCGAATGTTAACCGACGCCAGCCACGCTTTCGCAGGTGCCGGGCGATCACATCTCCGGTTCATGATGGCTTGGAGGTTGCATCGTCGCACCCCGCGTGACGCTCGGCGCCGGGCGATCCGAATGCTCGGGCGGACTTGCGTCGCACCGAAGCATGGGGGAACGGGTGGGCTGCGACCTCTGCGTGGTAGACGATGACTCGCCCTCTCCACGAAGAGAACCTCCAAGGCTTCAGGCTACACTTACAGCTAAATCGGCGCTGTGAGCTAACCAACAACTAGAATACCTCCTTCCGGCCCCAGCAGAGTTCCGCGCACGTCGCAGCGCCTTGGTGATGCGCTCCGCGGCGTTCTGATCCCGCACTCCGATGCCTAGCTTAGCATTGGTCTTCGCTCGACAGTGTCCCGAGTACGAGCGAGTCCTCAATCAGCTCCCGTGCGCCAGCAATGGATACCACGACCGGGAAATAGGGCTCCAACGAGTAGATCCCACCGGGACTGCCTTCCCTCCGCTCAGCATCCACGCTGTTTTGATCCACCTCAGCCAGCGGGACACGATGGACGGAATGCGTCCGGCTTTCGCCAAACTCGACGGTCCGACCCAACACCTCCTGCTCAAGCCTTAGCGTGCACGACGTGTCCAGAGAGGCCTTCACCATTCGAGTCTGTACACCACCCGGCGCGATGTACCTTCCGAACGGCGATAGGCGACATAGTGGTCGGTAAGCTCCGGGAGCCGCTCCGCAATCACGCGCGGGTCTCCTCGAGAGAAGGAGCTGTATCTCTCGCCATCACTGCCCTCTTTTCACCGGCTTCCTGATTGCCCTCGCAGGCGAGTAAAGCTAGGCTCATCAACCCCTGGCCGATTGTTACTGCTCGCGATCTAGTCTGGCCGGTGGCTCCGGCACCCGCGAGACGACGGTGAGGATTCGGTTGGAAGCAAGGCATAAGCGGAGGTCTCTCTGGACATAGAGCAGCCGGTATGCACCCACCGCAGCTGAAGGGGCCCCGCCAGCGGCTCTATGGATCCTCAGGAGGGTTCCTCGACGAACTCCAGCCAGTCCGCACGAACAGAGAGCGCCTTCCCTGGCATGTGAAAACGAGCCGCCCGACGAAACCGACGACGAGACCCCGGAGCCGGGCGCCGTCCGGACGGTCACCGTCCGCGAGCTGGCCGAGGCAATCGAGCAGTGGAAGCGTGACGGGTCCTGGCCCGAGGGTTTCGGCCCGCCGCCCGCGATCAGCCGGCCGATTTCGGTGGGCACTTCTCGGAGCCGTAGGAGCAGAACAGGCAACAGTCCCGCGGCTTCGGCCTGACGATGGCCCGGCAGGGTGGGCACTCCCAGAAATACACGCAGGCGTCGGCCGGCATTGTCTCAACCGACGACCACCACGCGCGGGACAGCGAATGGTGCTGGTCGGCTAGATCGTCCGTCCCGCCGGAGCGACACGCACGTCGGCTGCCGCGCTCGGGGCACGGGCCAGCATCCATCCGACCACGATGAACCCGATCCCGCCGATGAGCAGGAACAGCCAGTCATAGAGCGGGACATGCACCGGCAGGTCGCGGACATGATGCAGACCGAGGATTTCGTGATCGATCAGCCCCTCGACCAGATTGAACAGGCCCCAGCCGAGGATCAACAGGCCAGTGAACGCCTTGCCATCCGGCAGGGGCAATCCGCGTCGGGCATCGGTGAGGAGCCAATAGACCCCGATCACGGTCAGCAGCCAGACCGCCGCTTGAAAGAAGCCGTCCCACCGCATGTTCTGCTGCATCGCTTCCATCGTCACGGGCGGGACGATGGCCGAGCCCATGTTGTGCCAGTGCACGATCTGGTGCAGGAGGATGCCGTCCACAAATCCACCGAGCCCGAGGCCCAGGATGATGCCCGCCCGCCTTGCTACTGGACGCCCTGCTGTCTCCATAACCGCCTCACCGCAAACGGCCTCTCAAGCACGTCCAAACGACGTGAGCCGGGGAGCGTCCTGGTGGTTCGTGGGCTCAAGCGGGCTCCTGGGCAGCGTAGCGCCGCCTGTAGCCCTCTCCACGAAGAGGGACGCTGGATTCCGGGCGCTGTGCCGAGCGCCCGCAGATGCAGGTTAGGGCGAGGTGTTGGTCAAGGCTGTGATGTGGCTAACGGAGCGTCGGGGAGTCTCCACCTCGGCGGCGGGGTGTAAGTAGCTGTGGAGGGCTGGTGTAGGCCTCCGGCAGCTCCCCTGTGGAGATGTTCGGAATGTGGTGTACTCGGCCGCACGTACCCCTCTCGCGGGATGCTGGCCAGGAGGGACACCAGGCGCCGCCTTGGCTATCGCCGCCGACTCAGCAAGCGTTCGACCTCGCTGAGCAATAGGTCCACGCTGAACGGCTTGTAGAGGTTGGGTATGTCGGCGGGCAGAGCGGGGGACTGCGGCAGGGACAGGTCATCCAAGTGCAGGATCGACTGGCCGGGAAAGTGCCGGCGCAGCTCGGCTATCATTTCGGCCCCGCTCATGTGAGGCATGTGGTTATTGGTGACGATCAAATCAAAGGGCATCTCGGCGGTCGTGGCCGGATCCAGGCCCGCTGCGCCGTCGTTCATGGAGATCACCTCGTATTTGGCACTCTGTAGGGCGCGCGTGACAAGGGCCCGAATGGCGGGCTCGTCATCGACCACCAGAATGCGTGCCGCACGGCGCATGAGCGGGAGGGCAAAGGGTAAGTAGAAGCTATCCTACCTCGCACCAGTCAACCCCGCTAGTACCCTAGGCCGGTCGGTTTGTGCCATGCCGAGCTGTTCAGCGCGCGCAGAACTCGCCCCCAGTAGTACAGAACGCCCGGCCGCGTCCAGGCGAACTTCGCGTCGGTAGTGTCCGGCCTTGGCGTACAGTTATTGGCACCCGGGTGCGCTGCACCAGGTTGCCTTTCTGGGCCAGCCTTTATTCATCCTGCTATGGTGGAGGGGACGCAGCTAGTTAAGGTTTTGGACCGCTCGCGGCGGCTCAGGCATGAATGCGAGGCGATGCTGGTAGCGATGGATGATTATGGTCCGGAGCCCGTCACCGGGCCAGAGTCCGCGGGCCGCTTGAGATCCGCTTGACGAGCCTTGGCCAGATTGGCTCCGTTCTTGGGCTCTTTGGTTGAGCGTGCCGGTGAGCGGCACACCACGTCCCTCGTTCCCGCATGACCTGCGTCCGCTCGCGGGTCGGCAGAAGGAGATCCGCGATGCGAACAACTACCGTGCTGTCAGCCTGCGCAGCAGTGGCGCTGCTGGCGTGCACCTCCGAAAATGGCCCGACGGAGCCGGAGTCGAACGGGACTATGGCACCGGCTGCCCCAACGGTGGCAGCGGCCGTGGACATCTGGCGAGAAAGGGGCCCCCACCGGTTCGGCACTGTGATTGGAGTCTCCGTCGGTGTCCTGACC
>JACCSE010000556.1 GCA_013813145.1 Gemmatimonadales bacterium | reverse complement strand
ACCTCGTGGCCCGAAATCGAAGGGCGGCTGGTCACGGCCCGGGAGACCAACGACCTGATCATTCAGCGCTTGAAGCGGGACGGCCGGTGGCATCTCACCGAGCCATACACCCACACCTACCCTCACTGCTGGCGCTGCTCCAGCCCGTTGATCTACTACGCCCGGGACTCCTGGTTCGTACGGACCTCGGCGGTGAAAGACCGGATGCTGGAGTTCAACCGCCAGGTGGACTGGCATCCACCCGAGGTCGGGGCGGGGCGCTTCGGCGAGTGGCTGGAGAACAACGTCGACTGGGCGCTCTCCCGCGATCGCTATTGGGGCACGCCGCTTCCGGTGTGGGTCTGCGACGGAGATCCGGAGCACGTCGAGGTGATCGGCGGCTACGCCCGGCTCGCGGAGCGTTGGGGCAAGCCGCTCCCCGCAGGGTTCGACCCCCACAAGCCCGACATTGACGGCTACACCTGGGCCTGCGCCTGCGGCGGCACCATGCGGCGGACGCCCGAGGTGATTGATACCTGGTTCGACTCGGGCGCGATGCCCTACGCCCAGTGGCACTACCCCTTCGAGCACGCCGCCGAGTTCGCTTCGCACTTCCCGGCCGACTTCATCTGCGAAGGCGTGGACCAGACCCGCGGGTGGTTCTACTCGCTCCTGGCGATCGCGACCGCCGCGTTCGACAGCACGGCGTACCGGCACGTGATCGTGAACGAGCTGGTGCTGGACCCCGAGGGGCAGAAGATGTCGAAGAGCCGGGGCAACGTCGTCAACCCCTGGGAGATGATCGGAGAATTCGGGGCCGATACGGTGCGGCTCTACCTGCTGGCCTCGAGCCAGGTGTGGCTGCCCAAGCGGTTCGACCCCGCCGCCCTCCGCGAGCTGGCGCACCGCGGCTTCATGAACACGCTTCGTCACACCTACAAGTTCTTCGCCGACTACGCCGGCGACTGGACTCCTGCACGGTCGCCCGCGCGCGACGAGCGGCCGCTGGTGGACCGGTGGCTGCTGAGCCGGCTCGACGCGGCCGTCGAGGCGGTCACCGCCGCGTGGGCCGGCTACGATCCCACCGCCGGGGTGCGCGCCCTGATGACCTTCGTGGACGAGCTGTCGAACTGGTACGTGCGGGTGAACCGGGCCCGCTTCTGGGCTCCCGACAGCGATGCCGACCCCCCTGCGCTCGCCACCCTGCACGAGGCGCTCCTGGCGGTGAGCCGCATGCTGGCGCCGGCGGCGCCGTTCCTCAGCGACTGGCTCCATCGCGCGCTCGCGGGAACTTCGGTGCACCTCGCCCGGTTCCCGGTCTCGTCGGGGCGGAGGGACGAAGCCCTGGAGCGGGCCATGGAGGCGGTCCGCCGGCTGGCCTCCCTGGCCCACTCGGCGCGGCACCAGCGGAAGCTCGGCGTGCGCCAGCCGCTCCCCCGCATGCAGGTGGCGGTGCCCGCCGCCGCCCGTGGGCCGGCGCTCGAATCGCTGCTCGACCTGCTGCGCCTGGAGGTGAACGTCAAGCAGGTCGAAGTCGTCGCCTCCGATGCCGAGCTGGTCCGGCTCCGCGCCAGGCCGAATTTTCGCTCCCTGGGCAAGCGCTACGGCAAGCGCACTCCGGCGGTGGCCGCCGCCGCCACGTCGCTCACCGCGGAGCAGCTCCGAGGGCTCGAGTTGGGCACGCCGGCGGAGGTCCCGGTGGACGGTGAGCCGGCCACCTTCCTGCCGGAGGACGTCGTGGTGGAGCGTGAGGTGGCCAGCGACTGGCTGGTGGCGAGCGACGGGCCCTACGTCGCCGCGCTCGACCCCTCGCTGACCGAGGAGCTCCGCGGCGAAGGCTACGCCCGCGAAGTCGTAAACCGGGTGCAGCGGCTCCGGAAGGACGCCGGCTACAGGTACACCGACCGGATCGGTCTCTGGATCCAGGGCGAGGGTGCCGTGGTCGAGGCCGTGCGCGGGCATGCCGAATACATTCAGGCCGAGACGCTCGCGCGCCGGCTGGTGCTGGGGTCCCGTGCCCCCGCGCCCGACCTGGAGCAGGAAGTGGACATCGACGGACACGGGGTGGTGGTGGGAGTGCAACGTCACACGGACGGCCGCAACGGCGCCGGTCCACAACCCAGGGTTGGGGAATGAACAAGAAGCAACTGACTCATCTGGAGAAGCGTCTCCACGAGGAGCGCGCCCGCGTCATGAAGGAGCTGGGGTACTACGACGAGTCGTTCAACTCGTCGCTCCAGTCTTCCGACGGCGATCTCTCTTCCTATTCCTTTCACATGGCGGATCAGGGCACCGACGCCATGGAGCGGGAGAAGCAGTTCCTCTTCGCGTCTCAGGAGGGGCGCTATCTCTGGCACGTGAACGAAGCGCTCCGGCGGCTCTACGGCACCCCGGACAAGTTCGGCCACTGCCACCAGTGCGGCCAGGAGATCAACTTCGAGCGGCTCGACGCCCTGCCGCATGCCCGCCTCTGCATCACCTGCAAAGAGAAAGAGGAAGATGGAAAGCGCCGCTGAGCCGGCGGCCACCGGGCCCGACCGCCGGATCTTCTGGGGAGCGGCGATCGTCACCGTGGTGCTCGACCTGATCACCAAGCTGATCGCCGAGGCCACACTGCTCCGGACTCCGGGGATCTCGGTCTTCGGTGACTGGTTTCAATTGCGCCTGGTATACAATCAGGGCGCCGCCTTTGGGCTGCACCTGGGGCCCTACTCCCGGTGGATCTTCTTCACCATCGCTCTCGTCGCGGTGTTCGTGCTGCACCGGATGTCGCGCGGCAGTCCTGCCGGCGACCGGTTCCGCCAGCTCGCCCTTGGCCTCGTGGCAGGGGGCGCGGCCGGCAACCTCATCGACCGGATCCGCAGCTCGCGCGGGGTGGTGGACTTCCTCGACGTCGGCGTCGGCGCGCTGCGCTGGCCCACGTTCAACGTCGCCGACATCGCGGTGAGCTGCGGCGCCATCGCGCTGGTGATCTCGATGTGGCGCGAGGACTCTGAGCGAGCCCAGACGGAGTCGGCATCGGCGGCCTGACGTGGCCGCGCTCACCTTCACCGTTCTCGCCGACCGCACCGAACGGCTC
Source organism: Gemmatimonadales bacterium (assembly GCA_013813145.1). GTDB lineage: Bacteria > Gemmatimonadota > Gemmatimonadetes > Gemmatimonadales > GWC2-71-9 > CAVVWJ01. The sequence continues at coordinate 1,062 of JACCSE010000556.1, read as the reverse complement.
GACCGCTTCCTCGCCGACCAGCTCGGCGTCTCCCGCACTCAGGCGGCCCGCCTCGTCGCCGACAAGGCGGTGAGTGTGGATGGCCGGACTGCCCGTGCCTCCCGGCTCCTCGTTCGGGGTGAACAGGTTACGGTCGCGATCCCCGATCGGGAGCCGCCCCGCACGCTTCGGCCCGCCGCGATCCCGCTCGCCATCGTCTACGAGGACGAGCACCTGGCTATCATCGACAAACCCGCCGGTCTCGTGGTCCATCCCGCCCCGGGTCACTGGGACGACACCCTGGTGAACGCCCTGGTCGCCCGCGGCACCACCCTCGCGGGCGGCGCGGAGGGACGGCCCGGCATCGTGCACCGCCTCGACCGGGACACCTCGGGGCTCATGGTCGTCGCCAAGACCGAGCTCGCCCACCGGCGGCTCGGCGCCGCGATCGCCGCCCGGCGGGTCCGCCGCACCTACGCGGCTCTCACCTGGGGCCACCTGGACGGGAGCCCGACCGTGATCGAAGCACCGCTCGCGAGGCACCCGGCCGATCGCAAGCGGATGACGGTGACCCCGCTGGGCCGGCCCGCCCGCACCGACGCCTTCGTGGCCGCCCGCTTCGAGGTAGTGGATCTGCTGCGGCTCGAGCTGCACACCGGGCGCACCCATCAGATCCGGGTTCACCTGGAACACATCGGCCACCCCGTAGTGGGCGATCCGGTGTACGCGGGAGGCGGAAGCCGTCGCATCTCCGGTCCAGCGCGCCGCGCGGCCGAGGCGATCGAACGGGCGGCGCCAAGACAGGCACTTCACGCGGCGGCTCTGGCATTCCGCCATCCCGCGACGGGAGAAGCAGTTGAATTCCGGGCCGAATGGCCGCCGGATCTGCGCGCGGCACTTCTTGCATCGGGTGGCGAGAATCTCGTTGCCCGGCCCGATCCCCTGGGCTATCTTGTTTTCTTCAATAGAGATGGCTAACTCCCCTACGCTCCACGCCGTCATTTTTCGCATCGGTGCGCTTATTTGCGCGGCTCCGGCAGGGATCGTGCGGGAGATCCTGCCGCGCCTGCCGGCCACCCGGAT
>JACCSE010000354.1 GCA_013813145.1 Gemmatimonadales bacterium | reverse complement strand
GCATGCAGCACTGCCCCGCTGCCCCGCTGCCCCGCTGCGCCGCTCATTCGGCCAGCCTCTCCCGCACCAGCCGTTCGAGCTCCAGCCTCACCGGCTCCAGGGCCACCTCTTCGACCACCTCGGCGGCGAATGCGTAGGTCAGGAGCCGCTCGGCGGCGAGCGCGGGAATGCCGCGGCTACGGGCATAGAAAAGCGCCACGTCGTCCAGCCGGCCCACGGTGGCGCCGTGGGTGCACTTGACGTCGTCGGCGAAGATCTCGAGCTGCGGCTTGGTGTCCACCTTGGCGCCGTCGCTCAGCAGAAGGTTTCGATTGGTCTGCTTGGCGTCGGTCTTCTGGGCCTCCGGTTTGACGAACACTTTCCCGTTGAACACCGCGCGGGAACGGTCTTCCAGCACGCCCTTGTAGACCTCCCAGCTCCGGCAGTTCGGCTGGTCGTGGAAGATGGCCGTATGATTGTCGGCCACCTGCTCGCCCTGAGTCAGATAGAGACCGTACATCAAGGTCTCGATGTTCTCGTCGTTCAGCCGGACGTGCAGGTTGTGCCGCGAAAGCGCCGCCCCCATCGCCATGGTGAACGAGCGATAGTGGCTATCCCGCTGCTGGTCCACGTGAGTGAGGCCCACGTGGTGGGCGCGCTCGCTCTCCCGCTGGATGCGGGTGTGCTCCAGCCAGGAGCCCGCTCCGGCCGACACCTCGGTGACCGGGTTGTTCCAGTAGACCTCGCCGGGGGCCAGGGTGACGTAGCTCTCGATGACGGAGGCTCGCGCGCCCCGCTCGACCACGATGAGGTTGCGGGGGTGCACCACCGTCCCCCCCGCCTCCGGCGTGCTCACGTAGACGAAGTGCACCGGCCCGGCGAGCTCGACGCCGGCGGGCAGGTACACCAATCCGCCGTCGCGGAACGACGCGGTGTTGATGGCGGTGAACGGGCTGCCCTCGATCGGCGCGTGGCGGCCGAGATGCGCCTCCAGGCTGGCGCCATCAGCGCGGAGCGCCTCGGCGAGGCTCGACACCCGCACGCCGTGGGGGAGAGGACCGATTGCACTGAGCCCCTCGCTGAACCATCCGTTCACGAAGACCAGGGTGCTCCACTCGGGATGCCCGAAGATGAACGGGACCAGACGGTCGCCGGTGACCTCTCCGGACGCGGGCGCCGGACGCCACGCGGTCCCGACTATCGGCGCGATGGGAGTGAAGCGCCACTCCTCGTGCCGGCTGCTGGGGAACCCGGTGGCCGCGAAGCGCTCGGCCGCCCGGCGGCGGATCGGCTCCAGCCACTCGGGACCTTCGGCGAGTCCGGTGCCGGCGCGGGTCGCGTCGTCGGGCAGGTACGTCTCGCTCACGCCACTGCCTCCGCGGCCGACTCCACCCACTCGTAGCCCCTGGCCTCCAGCTCGAGGGCCAGGTCCTTGCCGCCCGACATGGCGATCCGGCCATTGGAGAGCACGTGCACGTGGTCCGGCACGATGTAGTTGAGCAGCCGCTGGTAGTGCGTCACCACCACGAACGAGCGGTCCCTGGCGCGAAGCTTGTTGACCCCGCCGGCGACGATCCGCAGGGCGTCGATGTCGAGCCCGGAATCGGTCTCGTCGAGGATGGCCAGCTTCGGCTCCAGCACGGCGAGCTGAAGGATCTCGTTCCGCTTCTTCTCACCGCCGGAAAACCCCGAGTTGACGGCCCGGCTCATGATCTCCGGCCCCCACTCCACCACCCTGAGCTTCTCCTCGAGGAGGTCGATGAAATCCATCGAGTCCACCTCCTCGAGCCCGCGTGCCTTCCGGATCTCGTTGTACGCGGCTCGGAGGAAGTAGGCGTTGGTGACGCCGGGGATCTCGACCGGATACTGAAAGGCGAGGAACACCCCGAGCTGGGCTCGCTCCTCGGGTTCCATGTCCAGCAGATCCTGTTCCAGGTAGGACACCGACCCACCGGTGACCCGGTACGCCGGATGCCCCGCCAGCACCTGAGCCAGCGTACTCTTGCCCGATCCGTTCGGGCCCATGACGGCGTGCACCTCGCCGGGGTTTACGGTGAGGTTGATGCCCCGCAAGATCTCTTTGTCGCCGGCAGCGGCTCTCAAGTCTTTGATCTGCAGCAAGGTTGCGTTCTCCGATTTGATCTTTGGTTTGGGGCTATCAAGCTATCGGCTATCGGCTATCGGCTATCGGTCCTCGCGACAGGACGTTCGGCCATAGAGGACCGATAGCTGATAGCTGATAGCCCCCTACCCTACACTCCCCTCCAAACTGATCCCCAATAACTTCTGCGCCTCCACCGCGAACTCCATCGGCAGCTCCTGGAAAACTTCCTTGCAGAAGCCGTTCACGATCATCGAGATCGCGTTCTCGGTGTTGAGCCCGCGCTGCTTCAGATAGAAGATCTGATCCTCCCCGATCTTCGACGTCGAGGCTTCGTGCTCGGTGGACGCGGTGGGGTTCTGGACGTCGATGTAGGGGAACGTGTGCGCCCCACAGCGATTCCCGATCAGCATCGAGTCGCACTGGGTGTAGTTCCTGGCGCCCGCCGCCTTCGGCAGCACCTTGACCAGTCCGCGATAGCTGTTCTGCCCCTGCCCCGCGCTGATCCCCTTTGAGACGATCGTGCTCCGGGTGTTCTTCCCCATGTGAATCATCTTGGTTCCGGTGTCGGCCTGCTGGTGGCCGTTCACCACGGCGACCGAGTAGAACTCCCCCACCGAATCGTCGCCCTGGAGGATGACGCTGGGGTATTTCCAGGTGATCGCCGAGCCGGTTTCGACCTGGGTCCAGGAGATCTTGGAGCGCGGGCCGACGCACTTGCCCCGCTTGGTGACGAAGTTGTAGATCCCGCCCCGCCCCTCCTCGTCGCCGGCATACCAGTTCTGCACCGTGGAGTACTTGATGGCCGCACCCTCGAGCGCCACCAGCTCGACCACCGCCGCATGGAGCTGATTCTCGTCCCGCTTGGGCGCCGTGCACCCTTCGAGGTAGCTGACGTAGGCGCCCTCGTCGGCGATGATGAGGGTGCGCTCGAACTGTCCGGTGTTCGCGGTGTTGATGCGGAAGTAGGTGGACAACTCCATCGGGCAGCGCACGCCCTTCGGCACGTACACGAAGGATCCGTCGCTGAACACCGCCGCGTTGAGCGCCGCGAAGAAGTTATCGCTCGCCGGCACCACCGAGCCGAGATACTTCTTCACCAGCTCGGGATGCTCCTGCACCGCCTCGCCGAAAGAGCAGAAGGTGATTCCCTGCTCGGCGAGCTTGGCCTTGTAGGTGGTGCCGACGGAGACGCTGTCGAAAATGGCGTCCACCGCGACTCCGGCGAGGATCTTCTGCTCCGAGAGCGGGATGCCGAGCTTCTCGTAGGTTTCGAGCAGCTTCGGGTCGGCCTCGTCCAGGCTGCCGAGCGGCTTGGTGGTCCTGGGCGCCGAGAAGTAGCTGATCGACTGGTAATCGATCGGAGTGTAGCGGACGTTGGGCCAATCGTGGGGCTCGGTCATCTTGACCCAACCGCGGTACGCCTTGAGGCGCCACTCGAGGAGCCACGCCGGCTCGCCCTTCCTGGCCGAGATGAAACGGACGGTGTCCTCGCTCAATCCCTTCGGGGCCACGTCCGACTCGATGTCCGTGACGAAGCCGTACTTGTATTCCCTGTTGACCAGGGTTTCGACGGAAGAGCTCATGATCCCTTGAACCTCACGTGATATTCGCAGGCGGCGCAGCCACTCAGGATGTGCTCGCGCCGATTCACCTCGGCCCCCAGAACCTCCGCGAGGAACCGTGCCTCCGCCGCGCAGATCTCGGGAAACCGTTCGGCTACCGCCTGAATGGCGCAGTTATGCTCGGTCAGCACTCCACCAGCCTCACCGGTGGTTGCCTCGGCCATGTAACCCTGCTCCGACCGCACCCTCGCGACCGCGGCCAGCCGTTCAGCCGGCGGCAACCCCTCCAGCTCGGCCTTGAGCCGGCCGGCGAGTTGGGCCAGATGGGCGTCCAGGAGACCTACGGCTGCCTCGCGTCCCCCGAGCTCTACGATCCGATCGAGCAGGGCGGTAAGCGTTTCCTGGTACCGCCGAGGAAAGAGCGCCTCGCCGGCCGGGCTCAGCCGATAGGAGAACGCCGGCGCCCCGACGCCGCGATGAAAGCGCTCGTACCGGATCAATCCCTCGGCCTCGAGCTCCTTCAGATGGTGCCGCGCCGCGTTGAGCGAGACTCCGAGCCGGCCGGCCAGCTCTTTGGCTGTAAGCGGCTGGCCTCGCTTGAGCTGAACCAACACGATTCCCCGCTGGCCCTTGTGGCCGATGGGGAATTCGGAGTTGGTGGGAGGCAGGCCGGCGGACATGAGGAAATGGTAAGTGAGTTACTCGGGATTGTCAAATTTCACAAGATTTTTGGTGCTAATTCTATGCTGTTGCTGGGGCGAGCCTTGCATCGTCACAATGACACACATATTCGGGAGAAGCTTGCCTCGCCCGGGTGAAGCCGCCTTACGCCCACGGAGGAGAGCCTTAACACATACCTAGGCGAGCGCCTGCGTAGTAGCGTTTAATGCTACCTATGTGTGAGCCATCCTGCTGGCCCTGCTCGGCGTCCTTCCTCATATTGTCTTCGGCCCCACATCAACTCCGCGAGGCAGCCCGATGACCATCCACAGAATCCGCCTGCTCGGCGACCCGATCCTCCGCACCGGGTGCGAGCCGATCACCAAGCCCGGCTCGACTGCCGTACGGGTGATTCTGGACGACATGCGCGAGACGCTGAGGGACTGGCAATCCCGGTTCGGGACCGGGCGCGGGATCGCGGCGCCGCAGATCGGGGCGCCGGTCAGGATGGTCTACATCGAGATGGAGCAGCCTTGGGTTCTGATCAATCCTGAGATCATCGACATCGGCAACGAGGACTTCGAGGTCTGGGACGACTGCTTCTCCTTTCCCAACCTGCTTGTCAGGGTCTCGCGGGCGTACCGGATCCGGGTGCGGTACCAGAACCTGAAAGGGGAATGGAACGAGGTGGACCTCGAAGGCGACCAGGCCGAGCTGATCCAGCACGAGCTGGATCATCTGGACGGGGTGCTCGCGGTGGACCGGCCATCCGGCCTCGATCCCTTCTGCCTCCGTGAGGAGTGGCACCGGCAGCACGGCCCGAACGGGCGGTACGGTACACCGGAGCCGCGGAGCGAGAGCTATGCGTCGCCGATTTCGGAGAGCATGTAGGGGGTTGGCCCGCTGGCGAGCCCTAGAACCACCGGCCCAACCGCACCAGCACCGCCCCACGATCCTCGGTCGAATACCCGTACTCGAATCGCACCGGACCAACCGGGGTTTCCGCTCCCAGGCCAGCTCGCACTCCTCCAACCCACCCGTCGCCGTCGAGCATTCCACCACCCGTTCCCGTCCACCCCGTGGCCAGCTCGAAGCGTCCGAGCAGCGGCCCTCGAATCGGGAAGATGAACCTTAAGCCGAGCATTGCCTCCCGATCGCCGCGGCGTTCCCCGATGTGAAGGCCAGGGAATCCATCGTCTCCGCCGAGCGGAAAGCCGGCCTGGAGCGGAAGGTCCTCACCCCACCCCAGCCGAAGTCGAGGCAGCACCCGGACAACGCCCAGCTTGCCCACGACCTCAGCCTCGAGATGCGCCCGCCGATAGACGCCGGCCCAGAGCAGTTCAGCCGACAACACTCGCCCCCGGGTCCGGCTCGCCCGGGTCAATCTCGCCAGCACACCCGCGGTCGACATCTCGCCTCGCACGGGCTCCCGCCAGGCGTGGCCGGCGATCCCCGCCGCCAGATCCCAACCCTTGGCCAAGGTCCGCTCGGCCCCCAGGAACCCGATCGCCTCCCGGGTGTCGGCCCGTGCAACCTCGTCGCCGTCTTCCTCGAACTGGCGCACATCCTCGGCGCCCAGGCGAACGGTGAAGGTCGGGTTGACGAGTTGGCGCCCGAGCTGAAAATTGCGGCGGAAGCCGGCGTACAGCTCCTTGCGCAACTCCCCCAGGAAGAGTGCGCCGCTTCCCTCGAGGGCCAGGCCGAGGAAGCGCCGGTCCACCAGCCCCGTCCACATCCTTCCGCCGAGCTCGTTGTCGTAGGCGAGGCCGAGTCCGGCGACCCGCCGGGCGGCGCGGCGCAGCTGGAGTTCGAACGCCACCGAGTCGCCACTACCCTTCGGTCCCAACCAGACCGAGTGATAAGCTTCACTGGCGAGGCCGAGATAGCGGAGCCGGGTGCGGAGGAGTTGCGGGTCGAGCGAATCGCTCAACTCCAGGCCCAGGAGCCGCTCCAGGGCGAGTCGCTCGGACGGGTTGGTGCCGGGCATTGCCACACCGCTCACCCGCGTGGGCAAGGCAGGGTCCGTCGCCCGCACCGCCGTGCGCTCCTGCCGGGGCGGGCAGGCGAGTCGGGGCAGGGTCGTGTCGGCGGCCTCCCTTCCCTGTGCCAGAAGACGAGCGATGCTCTCCCGGGAGAAATTGAGGCTGGTGAACCCGTCCAGCGCCGGGCGGACGAGCAGATCGTCACCCCGGAGCGAATCGGCGGACTGCTGGAAGAGGAACGCGACCAGCCGGTCGGCGATGACGAGCGGCGAGTAGGCGTCGATGGTATCGGCGGCGTGCTCCGTCGCATCCGAGACGATGACCGCTTCGGCGCCTTCGTCTCGCGCAACCTGGATGGGGATGTTGGCCGAGAGGCCACCGTCCAGCAGGAACCGGCCGTCGATCCGCTCTGGCGAGAACAGCAGCGGAATCGCGACGCTCGCCCGGACCGCCTGGGCGAGATCTCCCGAAGAGAGCACCACCGGGTGCCTTTTCCCCAGGTCGGTGGCGACCGCGCGAAAGGGAATGGGCAGCGAGTCGAAGCTGCCGCGGGCAAGGAGATTGCCGCGGAGCATCGCCACGTTCACCAGTGCATTGATCTCGGCCTCGACGACGGCCGCGCTCTGTAGATTGAAGCGGCGCTCACCTTGCTCCCACACGACCAACGGTTGGAGCGCGCCGAGCGAGCGCGGGGCTTGGGGCTGGTAGCTGCGGAACAGCTCGTTCAGCGGGAGCGCCCGGGCGAGCGAGTCGAGCTCCCGGCCGGTATAGCCGCTGGCGTAGAGCGCCCCCACCACCGCGCCCATGCTGGTCCCGACGATGAGGTCCGGGCGGATGCCGAGGCTGTCGAGCGCGCGGAGCACCCCGATGTGGGCGATCCCTTTGGCGCCGCCGCCGGAGAGCACCAGGGCGGTCATCGGAGCCCGGCACTCCTGTGCCTTCAGCGGGGTGCCGGTCAGGGCGAGTGCGGCGGACAGGAGCACGGCGAGCGACTGTCGAAGCATTGCGGTGCAAGATACATCCGCCCCTTGCGCCGCCCCATCGGAATTCGTATACCTACGCACAGATGCGCGGTCCGGCTGGGCCGCGCTCGCCGTTGGCCGCTACGCCCGGGAGCCGCCGCAATGACCTATGTGATCGTCGAGGCCTGCATCGGAGTGAAGGACCGAGCCTGCGTGGATGTCTGTCCGGTGGACTGCATCTACGAAGGGGAGGACCAGCTCTACATTCACCCCGATGAATGCATCGACTGCGGCGCCTGCGAGCCGGAGTGCCCGGT
>JACCSE010000530.1 GCA_013813145.1 Gemmatimonadales bacterium | reverse complement strand
GGCTTCGCAGTTGCCGAGCACGGCGCCGGTGCGGATCTGGCTACGGCGATTGAGGGGAACCGAGGTGTGGCAGGCGCCGCAGGCGCCCCCGACCAGCGGCACGATCACATCCGCCGCCCGGGCCCGCCGCAGCCGATCGTAGCGGGTCAGGAGCTGGCGGTCGAGCTGAGACGCGCTCGCCTCGCGTTCGCGCAGCGCGGCCTGGCGCTTCGCCTCCAGCTCGGCCCGCCGGGCGGCCAGGCGGGCGCGATCGGGCCCTTGGCTCTCCTCGAACGCGGCGACGCCGCGCTCCTCGTCCCCGGCCTTGCTCTCGAGCTGGCTCACCGTCTCCGCGCTCCGCACCCAGTCGCTCTCCTCCTTGGCCATGACCGAGCGCGCCAGGTCCAGCTCCGCCATAAGGGTGGATGCCTCCTTGGGGTTTCGCACGTGCTCCAGACGGAGCCGCCGCCGCTCCTGCAGCAGCCGATAGCTCTCGATCTTGCTCTCCAGCTCGTCGCGCCGGCGGGCCCCGTCTGCCGCGGCCCGCCGAGCGGTGTCGAGCACCTCGCGCGCACGCTGCACCGCCTGGTCCAGTATCGCGATGTCGCCCCGGAGCGCTACCAGACTGCGCTCCACCTCCTTTACCGCCGTATCCTTGGCCTGCAGGTCGAGCAGCTTCAGCAGATCAGCGTGCATCGAGCCTGCCCCGTCGCATGTGTCGTTTCAACAATTCCTCCGGAGAGAGTGAGGCGAGCTCCTGCTTGAGGCGCTGTTCCTCCCTGATGACCGTGTCGAACTCGTCGGGCCCCAGCTTTTCCTGCCGGCGCTTCACCAGTGCGTCGAGCTGGCGCCTGAGCGGTCGCGCCTCCAGCGTTCGGCAGGCGGCGGCGTACGTCAGATCCAGGTCGGGCGTCCCATACTTCGGCTCGACGCTGTCGAGCCAGGCCCAGGCCTTGAGCGCCTCCGGGGAAAGCTGCTCCAAGAATACGGGGGACCCGGCGTTTTCGGGACTGCGCCCGAGGGCGTCGTACACCTCGCGCAGAGCCGGAGTCTCGAACCAATGCGGCGGCACCTCCTCCAGCGCGCGGGCGAGCCAGCCGCGATCCTTGATCACTACGCGGAGCAGATCTCCCTCGGCGGAGAACTCCGCCTGCCGGCGGCGCGCCGGACGCGGAGTCGCCTGCCCGCCATGCCTGGCAGCGGCCGGCCGGGACGAAGCGTCCATCGCGGGCACCGGCGGCCGCCCCGTACGGGCGGCGAGCTGCTGCACGAGGGCTTCGCGGCTCACCTCGGTACGGTCGCTCACCGCCTTGAGGTAGAGGTCACGGGTGATGGGATCGGCCGCCGCGCGGATCGTGGGCAGCAACCGGTCGAGCGCCTCGCGCTGATGCTCGACTCCCTCGAACCATCCTCTCCGCTCGAGCAGTTGGATCTTCCGCTCCAGCAGATCCAGCGCGTCGCGCAGCACCGGCTCCAGCGCCGCTGAGCCGCCCGCCCTCACCAGCGTGTCGGGATCCTCGCCGGGCGGCAGGGAGGCGACGCGGACGCGAATGCCGTGGCGCAGCAGCTCGTCGCCCGCCCGGAACGTCGCGCGGAGCCCGGCCTGGTCGCTGTCATAGAGCAGCGTGGCGGATGGAGCATAGCGCTTGAGCAGCGCCGCCTGATCGGCGGTGAGCGCGGTGCCCAGCGGGGCCACCACGTGATCCACGCCGGCGAGCAGCAGGCGGAACACGTCGAAATACCCTTCCACCAGAATGACGGTCTCTTCCTTCCGGATCGCCCCTTTGGCCTGGTGGAGGTTGTAGAGCTGCTTTCCCTTGTGGAAGATCGCGCTCTCCGGCGAGTTGAGGTACTTGGGCTCGCCCGGCCCGAGGAGCCGCCCGCCGAAACCGGCCACGCGGCCGCGGAGGTCGTGGATCGGAAAGAGCAGCCGAGCCCGGAACCGCGGACTGACGGTGCCGTCGTCGCGCGCCGCGGTCAGACCGGCTTCCAGCAGCACCGGGTCCTTGACGCCCAGCTCCCGCATCGCCGCGAGAAAGGACTTGTCGGGCGGCGCGAAGCCGAGGCCGTGGATGGCGGCGGTTTCGAGCGGGATGTCGCGGCCCTCGAGATACTGCCGCGCGACGGTCGCGTCGGCTGACTCGAGCAGCCGGCGGGTGAACCAGTCGTGCGCCGCGGCGACCGCACCGAACAGCGGCTCCAGCGGGTCGGGCCCAGTGCGGCCCGGCCGCTCCGGAATGACGATGCCGGTCCGGCGGGCGACCTCGCGGATGGCGGTGGGATAGTCCATTCCGGTTCGCTTCATCAACCAGGTGAACACGTCGCCCGACTCATGGCAGACGAAGCAGTAGTAGCGGCCCTTCTTGGGGATGACGGAGAAGTTACGATGGGTGCCGCCGTGGAACGGACACGCGCCCCGGTAGTCCGACCCGGTGCGCTTGAGCTCCACCGATTCCCCGATGAGCCCGACGATGTCCGCGCTGTCGCGGACCTGCTCGACGGTCTCGTCGGGGATGAGGCTCACGCGGAGAACTCCACGATGGTGACGCCGGTGCCGCCCTGATTGCGGGCCGCGAAGTCGAAGCGGGCGACTCGTCGATCGTTGGAGACCACTCGCCGGACCCGCTCTCGGACCACGCCCGTGCCCATACCGTGAATGATGCGAAGCAACGGCTGCTCCGCCAGCACCGCGGCGTCCACCGCGGCGATGGTGGCCTGCTCGGCCTCGTCGCCCGTCATACCGCGGAGATCGATGGACAGGGGGGCAGCGGGTCCGGGAGGCAGCGGGGCAGAGGGCTCCTGTTGGATGCGTCGCTTGGGTGCGTTGGGCAGGGCGGTGAGCGCGGCGACATCGGTCACCATACGCATCGCGCCGATCGCCACCACTGCCTTCCCGTCGGAACGAAGCTCCAGCACGTCGCCGGTGGTACCGGATTCAAGCCGGACTCTCGAGCCCACGTCGATTTCTTCTGCCCCCCTGCCCCCCTGCCCCCCTGCTCCGCTCGGCTCCGCGAGCCGCTCCCCTTGCTCGCGTATCCCTTCCTCCACCACCCGCCGCGCCTCTCTCGCCGCCGCGTCGTCCGCCGCGGCGCGGGCGCTGCCGAGCGCGTCCTCGACCAGACGGCGGGCCTCCATCAGGTAGGCGCGCGCCTGCTGCCGGCCGGCCCGCTCCGCGTCCCGCTCGCGCCGGCGCAGCTCGGCCTCGCGGGCGGACTGGGCCTCGTCCTGCACCCGGAGCCGAGCGTCGAGTGCATCGAGATCCACCGTCCGCTCTTCCGCCCGGGCCTGCGCCGCCTGCAGTTCGCGCTCGCGCTCCTCCACCACGGCCAGCAGCGTGTCGAGGTTGCGCTCCGCGTCGGGCACCCGGGCCTCCGCATCGGCCAGGATCTCCGAGGCCACCCCGAGCCGGCGGGCGATGGCGAGTCCGTAGGAGCGGCCCGGCACCCCCTTGAGGAAACGGTAGGTCGGCGTGAGCGTCGCGGCGTCGAACTGCAGCGAGGCGTTCACCACGCCCGGCGTGTGGCTCGCCAGATTCTTGAGCGCTCCCAGGTGGGTCGTCGCCAGGGTGAGCGCGGCGCGCCCGGTGAGCGACGCGAGGGTGGCGGCCGCGAGTGCCGCGCCTTCGGCGGGATCGGTGCCGCTCCCCACCTCGTCCAGAAGTACCAGGGTGCCATCGTCGGCCTCGTCGAGTACCCGTCGGAGCATCGCCACGTGCGCGCTGAAGGTGGAGAGGCTCGCGGCGATGGACTGCCGGTCGCCGATGTCGGCGTACAGCTGGCCGAAGACCGGCAGCCGGCTCCCCGGCCCTACCGGCGGCACGATCCCGCTCTGCGCCAGGGCGGCGGCGAGCCCGACCGCCTTGAGCAGCACCGTCTTTCCGCCGGTGTTGGGACCGCTGATGAGCAGGGTTCGCTCGTCCACCGGCAGATCGAGATCGAACGGCACCACCGGATCGTCGGCAGCCAGGAGGAGTGGGTGCCGGCCGTTGACGATCGCGAGCGACGCGGGCGCCGGCGACACCTCGGGCACCTCGCCCTCGGTCGCGACCGCCCAGCGCGCCCGGGCGACCAGGTCGTCCACCGCCACGCACATCTC
>JACCSE010000522.1 GCA_013813145.1 Gemmatimonadales bacterium | reverse complement strand
AGTCCCGGCGGCTACGCCCGTCGACAGCTCGCCGCCCAGCGCGCGCGGCAGGTCGGCGTCAGACTCGGCGGCCAGCGCCAGCCACGCCGCCCACAACGTGAGCGCGGCGGCCAGGAGCGGCGCGATGAAGAGCTGAAGCATCGCGATCACGCGAGCGCCTCCACGTAACGTTCCTGTCGGCGCCACATGGCCGAGCCGGTGCGGCCGGCACCTTCCGGATGGTCGCGGCCGAGCGCGTGCAAGGTCCCGTGCACGATGAGGCGAACCAGTTCCTGCCGGAGCGGAATCCGCTCCGCCCGTGCCGCGCGCCCGGCCACCCAGGGGCAGACGTAAACGTCGCCCACCGTGCGGCCGTCCGGGTCGAGCAGCGCGAAGGTGATGACGTCCGTGGGCTCGTCGTGTCCCCTGTGCCGGGCGTTGAGGCGGCGCATCGCGTCCCGTCCGATGAAGGTGATCGAGATGAACGCCCGGCGACGCTCCCCCGCCAGCACCGCCTCGACGACCCGGCGCACGACACCGGACGGCAGCGGAAGGCGGCGGCCGTTCACCGACACCTCACTGCCGCTCGGCAATCTGGAACTCGGGCGTGAACCCGCCGCTGGCACGGGGATACCCGATGCGCTTGTGATAGGTGCCCGACATCACCCGGGCGAATTCGCGCTTGATCCGGTCGAGATCCCGAAGAGTGAGCGGAGCGTCGTTCAACTGGCCGGAGGCGAGCTTCTGCTGCACCAGCTGTTCGATCGCTTCCCGCACCCGGTCGGGCGCCCGATCCTCCAGCACCCGCACGACGGCCTCGGCCGAGTCGGCGAGCATGGCCACCGCGGTCTCGGCCGACTGGGGGCGGGGACCCGGATAGCGGTAGTCCGCCGGATTTACCCGGCCGGTCGGATCTCGCCGCTGTGCCAGGTTCAGAAAATAGGTGATCTCAGTGGTTCCATGGTGTTCAGGAATAAAGGCTTTGACCACGGGAGGCAGGCCGGCTGCTTCGGCAAGGGCGATCCCGTCGAGCACGTGATTCCGAATGATTCTAGCGGAGTCGACCGGAATCAGGTCATCGTGCGGATTGGGCCCGCCAGCCTGGTTCTCGGCGAAGAAGCCGGGGCTCGCCAGCTTTCCGATGTCGTGATAGTAACAGCCGACCCGGGCCAGCAGGCCGTTGACCTCGATGATGTTGCAGGCCGACTCGCAGAGGTTGGCCATGGCCAGGCTGTGGGCCCAGGTCCCCGGCGCCTCGAGAGCGAGCCGCCGCAGCAGCGGCCGGCCCAGGTCGGAGAGCTCGAGCAAGGTGAGATCGGTGGTGATCCGGGTGACCGACTCGCCCAGCGGCATCACGATCATCGCGAGCGAGGCGCTGGCCGGCGCCATCAGAATTCCCAGACAGGCGCTGGCCACGATCGTGATTCCGGTCCAGCCGTTGGCGAGGCCGGTGGTGATCGAGGCGAGCACACCCGCGAGGGCGACGACGCCGATGGCGAGGTACAGATGGCGCCGCCGCCGCACCACCCGGATGCCGATCGCCCCGGCAACACCGCCCACCAGACCGAAGAACAGAATGTCGCTCTCCCGAAGCGCCCACTGTCCGTCGAGCAGGACGGCGAGCGTGAGCGCGGCGAACACGCCGATCCGCCCGTTGTACAGCAGAGTCACCAGGATTGCCGCGAACGGGATGGGGAGCAGTTCGGGGCGCCCGGGAAAGAGGTGGGTGAGGCCGGCGGTCATCAGCACGACGCCCGAGAAGAGCCCCCCGAAGAAGGCCATCTGCCGGGCCTCGCTGTAGGTCTCCCGCCGGTAAAACAGCATCAGCAGCCAGAAGGCGCCGAGCACGATGACGCTGTAGAGGAGTGCCCCGATGGCGCCGCGCACCCAAAAGCGGTCGGTGCCGCGCTGATGCAGCTCGTCGTATAGCCCGGCGAGCTTGACCCGTCCTTCCTCGGTGACTGGCTCACCCGCGCTCACCAGGCCGTCGCCCGGCCGCACGTTATACCGGATCGGATCCACGCTGGCGCGGAGCTGCTCGCGGCGTGCGGTCGTGAGCGGGATGTCGGGCACGACCGTCGGCACGTAGAACGCGCCCACCAGCCGCCGAAGCGCCCGCTGCCCCGCTCCGTCGTCGATGACGATGCCGGCGGCCTCGGCCTCCTCCATCAGGTCGGCGAAGGTCCGGACCGAGTCCCGGGGGATGACCCGCTCCCCATCGCCGCGCCGGAGCGTGACCCGAGGGCTCGCCTCGCCGCGGATGACGCCGGCATCGGCGACTCCGCGCGAGAGCGCTTCCGCCAGGAAGTGAGTGACGACCTCCTGGAGCTGCCGCCGCTGGTGCACGTCCGCGAGGTACGCGGTCTCGCCAGGGCTGAGGCTGACCTGGGTCGTGGCCCGGGCGCGCACCGAGTCCGCCCCCGCGGCGCTCGCGCGTTCCAGATCGGCGAAGTAGGACCGCGCGGATGCGAGTGCGGAATCGTACGCGGTGGGGCTGAAGCGGTAGACCGGCTGGGCGGTGAGCGCGCGCGACTCCCCTTCGCGGGCGATCTCCTCGGTAGTCTTCCGCACCTGGTACCCGAACGGCGCCACCACCGTGCGGCTGGCCACCTGGCCCACTCTGGGCAGTGGTGCGATCACGCCGACGGGGACGGGGAAGAGCGCATAGGTGAACACCGCCGTGGCGAGAAGAGGAGCCCATCGCACGGCGTGGTAGCGGATCCGTTCGCGGAGCGATCCGGTGAATGGCGCCTCGGGAGCCGCGGGCGCGGGCCTACGGGACATCAGCCGTTCTGGTCCTCCGCGTAGGCCCGGATGATCTCGCGCACCAGTCGGTGGCGGACGACGTCCGTCTCGTGCAGGTAGCAGAAGGCGATGCCTTCGATCCCGGGCAGCACTCGCTCCACCTGCACCAAGCCCGACTCTTCGCGCCGGGGGAGGTCGATCTGGGTCTTGTCGCCGGTGACGACGGTCTTGCTGTTCACCCCGAGGCGGGTGAGGAACATCTTCATCTGCGCGCCGGTGGCGTTCTGGGCTTCGTCGAGAATGATGAAGGCGTCGGCCAGCGTGCGGCCCCGCATGTAGGCCAGCGGGGCGATCTCGATCGTCCGGGTCTCCAGCGCGCGCTGTACCCGGTCGTTCGGCATCATGTCCTCGAGCGCGTCGTAGAGCGGCCGCAGGTAGGGATCCACTTTGGCCTGAAGGTCGCCGGGGAGGAAGCCCAGCGACTCGCCGGCCTCGACCGCGGGCCGGGCGAGAATGATTCGCTTGACCCGCTTCCGCGCGAGCGCCTCCACCGCCTTGGCCACGGCGAGGTAGGTCTTGCCGGTTCCCGCGGGGCCGATGCCGACGACGATATCGTGGTTGGCGATGGCCTGGAGGTAGTCCCGCTGACCCGGCGTCTTGGGAACGATGGCGCGGCGGAGTCCCGGCAGGACGATCTTTCCGTCCGCCGCCTGCACCGGCATCTCGCCCGCCTGGCCCTCCGCCGAGAGCCGGGAGACGTCGTCCGGGGTGACCGGCTCGCCCATGCGGGCCAGGTCCAACAACCCCTGCACCACCGGAGTCGCCCGCTCCACTTGCTCCGCCGTGCCCGAGAGGGTGACCGTGTCGCCGCGAAAGTTGATGCGCACGCCGAGCGAGCGCTGCAGCTCCTGCAGGTTCCCGTCGTTCACGCCGGCGAAGAGGAGCGGGTCGGCGCCCTCGGCGGAGAGGCGCTGTTGAGTGTCGTCCATAGCGCGAGGTCGTGAACAGTGAACGGTAAACGGTGAACGGGGGCGCGAGAGTAGCTCCCGTTTACCGTTTACTGTTTACCGTTCACCTTCGTACCTCCAGGTTGAGCTCCCTTAGATCCTCCGCGCTCACCGGACTCGGCGCTCCCTCGAACAGCGCGCGCTGCGCCGTGG
>JACCSE010000490.1 GCA_013813145.1 Gemmatimonadales bacterium | reverse complement strand
CTACCGCCGTCCCGCCGTTCCGCCGTCTCATACGTCACCACTTCGACCACACCGTCGGCCGTCTTCAACGCCGTCTCGATCGAGTCGTTGAGCCGCGACCGGTCCTGGCCCCGGACGACCAGCCGGTCCACCACCACCGAGATGTCGTGGTTCTGGCGCCGGTTGAGCGGGGGCACCGCGCCGAGATCGTAGGTCTCCCCGTCCACCCGCACCCGGACGAAGCCACGCTTGCGCACGTCGTCCAGCAGGTCGCGGAACTCGCCTTTGCGGCCCCGCACGATCGGCGCAAGCACCTCGATCCGGGACTCCTCCGGCCACGCCAGCACCGAGTCGGTGATCTGCGCCGCGCTCTGGCGGGTGACCGGGGTGCCGTCATTGGGGCAATGGGGGATGCCTGCCCTCGCCCAGAGGAGACGGAGATAGTCGTAGATCTCGGTAACGGTGCCGACCGTGGAACGGGGATTCTGCCCGCTGGTTTTCTGCTCGATCGAGATGGCGGGTGAGAGGCCCTCGATCGCGTCGACGTCCGGTTTCTCCATCAACCCCAGGAACTGCCGGGCGTACGCCGAGAGCGATTCGACGTAGCGCCGCTGCCCTTCCGCGTAGATGGTGTCGAAGGCGAGTGACGACTTGCCGGATCCTGAAAGGCCGGTGATGACGGTGAGCCGATTACGCGGGATGGCGACGGAGATGTTCTTGAGGTTGTGCTCGCGGGCGCCCCGCACTACTAGATATTCCTGAGCCATAGCCCCGAAAGCTACCCGAAGCTCCGGTCGAGGGTCAACGGGTTAATATGAGGGCCTCCATGATTCTCATTTCCGTAGAGCCTGTCGCCGCCCCCGGACCGGCACCTGTGGGCGCGGTGCCGCTTGCGTCCGGGCCGCTCGAACAGGCAGACGCCCTGACACGGGCTGGATCTTCCCTGGCCGCGCTCGCCCGCTACCGGGAGCTGGGGGCGAGGTGATCCGGGTCGTGGTCGACGACCTCGCATTTGTCCAGGTGGACGCGGTGTTGCGGCCGGCCGACAGTGGCCTTGCGCCACTCACCCCGGCCATGTCCCGGCTCGACCGGCTGGCAGGTGACGGTTTCGCCGCGCAAAGGCGGGCTACCACGGAGTTGGAGGCGGGAGCCGCGGTTGTCACCGGTGGAGGTGACCTCGCGGCACCCTACGTGCTGCACGTGGTGCTCCGTGACGAGCGTTCCCCGGTGGGACGGGACGTTGTCCGGCGTGCGCTGCTGTCGGCTTGGCAGCGCGCGGGTGACTGGGCGCTCGGCGTCGTGGCCGCCCCCCTGGTAGGAGCCGGCGCCGGGCAGCTCACCGTGGAGGAAGCCGCGACGCTCCTGGCCGAGACCTTCCCGCGGCCAGGCGCGGCGGACCACCCATCCGAGCTGCGGATCGTGGTGGAGCGGGAGGACGAACGGGAAACGGTCGAAGCCATTGTGCGGAGGTTTGCGTGATCCGGCTGACGGGACTGGTGAAGCGCTACGGAAGGTTCACGGCGGTGGACGGGATCGACCTCGAGGTGCCCCGGGGCGAGCTGTTCGGGCTCCTCGGTCCCAACGGCGCCGGGAAGACCACGACCATCCGCATGATCGCCGGCATCCTCCGGCCCACCGCCGGCACCGTGGAGGTAGGCGGTATCGACATCGGAACCCACCCGCTCGAGGCGAAGCACCGCATGGGGTACATCCCCGACCGGCCTTTCGTCTACGACAAGCTGACCGGAGGTGAGTTCCTCCGCTTCGCCGCCGCGCTCTACGGCCAGGAGGGTCCGGCGGTCGAGCGCCGGATCGACGAGCTGCTGGAGCTGTTCGAGCTGACCCGCTGGAAGGACGAGCTGACCGAATCGTACAGTCACGGCATGCGTCAGAAGCTCATCATCTCGGGCGCGCTGGTGCATCGCCCGGCGGTCATCGTCGTGGATGAGCCGATGGTCGGGCTCGACCCCAAGAGCGCCCGGCTGCTCAAGGATCTCTTCCGCCAGTTCGTGGATCGCGGAGGCACGGTGCTCATGAGCACCCACACCCTCGAGATAGCCGAGCAGGTGTGCGACCGGATCGCCATCGTGTACCGCGGCAAGGTCGCCGCACACGGCACCATGGACGAAGTGCGGCGGCAGACCGCCAGCGGCGACATGAGCCTGGAGGAAGTTTTCCTCAAGCTCACCGGTGGGCTGCGCGAGCATCAGCTCGACGCCGTGCTCGAAGCCTGACGTGGAGATCGGCGATCGCTCGCAACCCGCGCTCTGGACCATCCTCACCCCTAAGTGGCGGGGCGCGCTGGCCCGGCTGCGGCAGGAGCGGCAGGGGTCGCGCACCCGGGGCGCGCTGGTGCTGCTCGTCGGCGCGGGCTTCTGGGCCGCCGTGTTCGGGGTGGCCTACCGGGTATTGAGCTACATCCAGCGGGTGCCCGACATCGGCGACCTGCTGGCGGGCAAAATGCTGGCCGTCATCCTTCTCGCCTTTCTGTCCATTCTGCTGCTCTCCAACGTCATCACGGCGCTTTCGACTTTCTTCCTGGCCAAGGACCTCGACCTGCTGGTCGCGGCGCCCGTCGGCGGCATGCGACTGTACCTCGCCAAGCTGGGCGAGACGGTGGTGCACTCCTCCTGGATGGTGGCGCTGCTCGCCCTGCCGATCCTCACGGCGTACGGCATCGTATTCTCGGGCGGGCCGCTGTTTCCCTTCGTGGCCCTCGCGGCGTTCGTGCCGTTCCTGATCCTGCCCGCGGTGCTCGGCACGATCGTCACGGTCCTGCTGGTGAATGTCTTCCCCGCCCGGCGCACTCGGGAGCTGCTGGGCCTGCTCGGCCTCGGCGTGCTGGGCGTCCTGGTGTTGTCCCTCCGGTTCATGCGGCCGGAGCAGCTTGCCCGGCCCGAGGGGTTTCAGAACTTCGTGGACTACCTGGTGGTCCTGCGCACGCCGACCAGCGATCTCCTGCCCAGCGAGTGGGCCGCGGGAATGATCATGAACTGGCTGCTGCGCGTGTCCGATCCGGATCCCGTCGCCCGACTCTGGGGTGCGGCGGCCGCGGCCCTCGCGGCCGGCATCGTAGTCCACCGCCGGCTCTTCCGCCTGGGATACTCAAAGGCCCAGGAAGGGGCGGAGCGGAAGGTGCGGCGGCCGCTCCGCGGGGCGATCGGAGGCATCATGCAGGCGTTGCCACCGACCGAGCGGGAGTTCCTGCTCAAGGACATGCGGCTCTTCTTCCGGGACAATTCCCAGTGGAGCCAGCTCATCCTGCTCGCGGTGCTGCTGATGATTTACATCTTCAACATCAGCGCGCTGCCGATCCACTCCGGCGAGCGGATCCCGTTCACTCTGGTGACGATCATCTCGTTCCTCAATCTGGGGCTGGCCGGCTTCGTGCTGGCGGCGATCGCGGCCCGGTTCGTCTTTCCGGGTGTCTCGCTCGAAGGCCGGCAGATGTGGCTGCTCCGCTCGAGCCCGCTCAAACCCGCGACGATGCTCTGGAGCAAGTACTGGTTTGGAACGCTCCCGCTGCTGGGGCTGGCGCTCTGCATCACGCTGCTGACCAACTGGCTCCTCCGGGTGAGTCCCTTCATGATGGTGGTGAGCGTGGGTACCATCCTGCTCTACACGCTCGCGGTCTGCGCGCTGGCGCTCAGCTTCGGGGTGTTCTACCCCCAGTTCGGCACCGAGAACGCCGCCCAGATCCCGACCAGCTTCGGGGGCGTGGTGTACATGATGGCGAGCCTCTGTCTCCTCGCCATCGTAATCATGATCGAGGCGGTGCCGGTGACGGCGCACCTGCGGGCCCATCAGCGGGGTGAGGCTCTGGGAGCCACTCCCGAGCTCCTCCTCGCCGGAACGGCGGTGGTCGGGATCCTCGTCGCGGCCACCGTCGTTCCTCTCCGGCTCAGCGCCCGGCGCATCGAGCAGATGGAGTTCTAGAGGTCGCAGGTCACAGGTCTCAAGTCACCCAGACCTGCGGCCTGCGACCTGTGACCTGCGACCTGTGACCTGTGACCTATCGTGCTCATCGACCTCTTCTCCGATACCGTCACCCGCCCTACCCCCGCAATGCGCCGCGCCATGTGCGAGGCGGAAGTAGGCGACGAGCAGCTCCGCGAGGATCCCACCGTCAATCGCCTCCAGGAGACCGTGGCGGCGCTGCTCGGCAAGGAGGCGGCGCTCTTCCTCCCTTCCGGCACCATGTGCAATCAGGTCGCGTTCGCGGTGCACTGCCGGGCGGGAGACGAGATCCTCCTGCACGAGCTCGCCCACCCGCTGCTCTACGAGGCGGGCGGCGCCGCGGCCACGGTCGGCGCGATCTTCAGAACGCTGCCGGGGCCGAGGGGCATGTTCACCGCCGAGCAGGTCCGGGCCGCGGTGCGGCCGCCGCTGCACTTCATGCCGCGAAGCCGGGTGGTTTCGGTGGAGCAGACCGCCAACATCGTCGGCGGCGTCTGTTGGCCGCTGGCCCAGATCGAGGCGGTCTGCGCCGCGGCGCGGGAGGGGGGCCTGGCCTGCCACATGGACGGTGCCCGCCTCCTGAACGCGGTGGTGGCGAGCGGGACGCCGGCCCGGGCGTTCGCGGCGCCGTTCGACTCGGTCTGGATCGACCTGACCAAGGGGCTCGGCGCGCCGGTCGGCGCGGTGCTCGCGGGGTCGAGCGATTTCATCGAGGCGGCGTGGGTGTTCAAGCAGCGTTACGGGGGCGCCATGCGGCAGGCCGGGATCCTGGCCGCGGCCGGGCTCTACGCCCTGGAGCACCACGTGGACCGGCTGGCGGAGGACCACGAGCGGGCCCGGCGGCTGGCACGCGGGCTGGCCGGCATTCGCGGGATCGCGCTCGACGCCGACCGGGTGGACACCAACATCGTCATCTTCGATGTGAGCGGCGCCGGGCTCGGCGCGGGCGAGTTCGCGAGGCGGACGCTCGCCTCGCACGGAGTCCGCTTCACCGATCTCGGGCCCACGACGGTGCGAGCGGTGCTTCACCTCGACGTCCCGGCCGACGGGGTGGAGCGCGCATTGGCGGCGGCGCGCGCCGCGGTGGAGGGCTGAGCCGGCGGCGCTTGCGCCGTCCGCCGCCCGCCCGGCATCTTGGCGCATCTCCAACCATCGGGCTCCGATGCGCCGCCCCACGCTGTTTCTTCTCGCTGTCACGCTGCTCGCCTGCCGCGCCGAGGCACCGCCGGTCGGCTTCCCTGCCGGCACCTGGGTCGACCTCAGCCACGACTTCTCGTCCGAGACGATCTACTGGCCCACCGCGCGGCCGTTCACTCTCGAGGAGATCTCGGCGGAGCGGACCCCCGGCGGCTACTACTACGCCGCCAACGACTTCTCTGCCGCCGAGCACGGAGGCACCCACCTCGACGCGCCGGTGCACTTCGCCGAGGGAAGGCACACATCGGATCAGGTGCCGCTCGACCGGCTGATCGGGCCGGCCGCGGTGGTGGACGTGACCCGGCGGGCGGACACGGATCGGGACTATCAGGTGGACATCGCGGCGCTGGAGCAGTGGGAGGCGACCCACGGCCGTGTGGCGGAGGGGACGATCGTGCTGATCCGAACCGGCTGGTCGCGTCGGTGGCCGGACAAGGCGCGCTATCTAGGCACCTCGAGGACCGGGCCCGAAGCCGTGGCCGAGCTGCACTTTCCCGGCATCGACTCCGCGGCGGCGCGGTGGCTGGTGGGCCGGAAGGTGAAAGCAGTGGGGATCGACACCCCGAGCATCGATCGCGGCCAGTCCACCACGTTCATGGCGCATCGGGTGCTGCTGGGAGAGAACGTTCCCGCGTTCGAGAACGTGACTCAGCTCGAGCGGCTGCCGCCCACCGGCAGCTTCGTCGTCGCGCTGCCGATGAAGATCCGGGGCGGAAGCGGCGGGCCGCTGCGGATCGTGGCGTTGCTGCCTGAATCTTGAAGTGGTGGTGGAACGTGGTGAAAGCACACCACCGTGCTCCCAGGTCCTGGGGCGAGGAGCATAACGAGCGCGCGGAGCAATCCGTGCAGTTGTCTGCGTTCATCCGCGTCCACTTGTCCTAGCACACCGAAGCCGCCTCCTCCAATAGTTCCCACCCCACCGACTCGCCGACTTTCCGCTCTCGCTCGCAAAATCGCGATACCAGTGTGGTCGACCCCCGCTCCTAGCTTGGGCGCGTGTCGGACAACCGTGTGGTTGTTCGCGCGCGTGACTCATCCAAGGAGGAGCCATGTCCCGCAGGACTCGTCTCATCGTGCTTGGCGCAGCGGCCGTTCTCGCCGCATGCACCGAGCGCACCAGCCCGGACCCTGTTCCCGACGTGCCGGAGGACGGCCCCGCCGTTGTCTCGGCAGGCCGCAGCCACCCTCACGCGGCGCGGGAGCGCCTGGCGCGCCGATTCGCGCTCGCCCTCGCCGACCCCACGTTCCGCGCCCGCATCAAGGGGGAGCTGGATCGCTCGCCGATGCCGGAGCGCAAGCTCCACCTCCAGCGCTTTCTGACCGGGGCCGATCGGGGCGCCTTGCGAGATCTCGCCCGCGCGGGCCGGGAAGCCGATGCCGCGGTGGAGATGGACGTGCGGGCCGCGCCGGCCCTCGAGTTCTATCTGCCGGTTCCGGCGCACCGGCTCGCCTGGCGAGGAGACGATCGGATCCTCGTGGCCACGGCCCACGCCGATGGCGAGGCGCCGGTGGCGTTCACCACCGCGGGCCACCGCGTCATCCTCGATCCGAACACCCCGCCCGCCTCTCCGGTGCTGGCCGTGGTGCCGGTCGAGGCCGATTTCGACCGCCTCCCCACACTCGGGGAGCTCAAGGTAGAACCCGGTGACGGCGGTGGCGGCGG
>JACCSE010000483.1 GCA_013813145.1 Gemmatimonadales bacterium | reverse complement strand
GTGCTCGGCAACTGCGAAGCCTGCGGGGCGATCCTGTACCCTCCGGAGCTGGTAGGATCCCAGCGTGACGGACGGGGCGAGTAGACTCCGGTGGTGAGCGTCTTTCAGGCACCGGTCCTTCGCTGGATCGTCGCACCGAGGCCCGATCGGGCGGCGGTGCTGGCGCTGCGCGACCGGCTGCACCTCCCCGAGCCGCTCGCGGCGCTGCTGGTGCAACGCGGGCAGGCCGACCCGGAGTCGGCCCGCCGGTACCTCCGCCCCTCGCTGGATGGGCTCTCCGATCCTCACCGGCTGGCCGGGATGGCGGCCGCGGTCGAGGCCGTCGCGTCCACGGTGCGGGCGGGCGGCACCATCCTGGTACACGGCGATTACGACGTGGACGGGCAGTGCGCCACCGCGCTCCTCACCCGGGCGCTACGCGCCGCCGGGGCCGACGTCGCTCCCTTCCTTCCCCATCGGCTTCGGGACGGCTACGATTTCGGCCCCGCCGGGCTGGAGGCGGCCACGCGCGCCGGCGCGTCGCTCATCCTCACTTGCGACTGCGGCATCACCGCGGTCGAGTCGGTGCGGAACGCGCGGTCGGCCGGCATCGGCGTCGTCATCACCGATCACCACCTTCCCGGCGCCGAGCTTCCGCCCGCCATCGCCGTGGTGGACCCGCAGCTCCCGGGCGACACCTCCGGCGCCACCGCGCTCTGCGGCACCGGGGTCGCCTTCAAGCTGGTGCAGGCGCTGGTTCCCGTGCTCGGCCTGCCGGCCAATCTGCCGTACCACCTGCTCGATTACGTGGCGCTCGCCACCGTGGCCGACGTGGTGCCGATCCTGGACGAGAACAGGATCATGGTGAAGCACGGTCTCCGCCTGCTCGCCGACAGCAGTTGGCCCGGTTTGCGGGCTTTGCTGGAGGCCAGCGGATTGGCCGGGCGGGAGCTCCGGGCAGGCCACCTGGGGTACATCCTGGGGCCGCGGCTCAACGCCGCCGGCCGGATCGGCGACGCCACCGATGGCCTCCGCCTGCTCCTCACCGACGATCCGGCCGAAGCGTCGCGGCTGGCCCGCCGGCTGGAGGGACTCAACGTGGAGCGGCAGGCACTGGACCAGCGGATTCTCGACGAGGCGCTGGACCAGGTGGAACACACCGCCGATCCGGACGATGCGGGTCTGGTGCTCTGCGGCGACGGGTGGCACCCGGGGGTCGTGGGGATCGTGGCGTCGCGGGTGGTGGAACGGTACGGCAGGCCGGCGTTTCTGATCGCGTTCGACGGCGAGATCGGCAAGGGGTCGGGCCGGAGCATCTCGCGGTTCGATCTGCACGCGGCCCTCCTCGCCTGCGGCGATCTGCTGGAACGCTACGGCGGGCACCACATGGCCGCGGGGCTCACCATCCGGCGGGAACGGCTCGACGCCTTCCGCGAGCGATTCGGCGGGATCGCCCGGGAGCTGCTGGCGCCGGAGGATCTCGGCCCGGAACAGCGGGTGGACCTGGAGGTGGAGCTGCACCAGATCACGCCGGAGCTGGAGCGGCTGATGCGCCACCTCGAGCCATGCGGCGCCGGCAACCCGAGCCCGGTCTTCGGCGCCCGCGGCGTCCGCTTCGCCGGCCGCATGCGGGTGGGACAGGGCCATCTCAAGGGCACCCTCGACGACGGCCACTCCCGCCTCCCCGCCATCGGCTTCCAGTGGGCCGACCGGGTCCCCTGGATCACCGACGATCCCGTAGACGCCGCCTTCCGCATCGAAACCAATGAGTGGAACGGCCAGATCACGCTGCAGGCACGCCTGTGCGCCCTGACACCGCACGACGGGGCGGCGGCTTGAGGGTCCGGAGGAGCTTGTGCGGCCTTTCACCACGAAGGCACGAAGGGCACGAAGGGCACGAAGAACAACAAATTACTTGTTGTTGGTTTCCTTCGTGTACCTTCGTGCCCTTCGTGCCTTCGTGGTGAAAGGCCGCAGGAGTTGCGCATCGTCGGCGGAAGCTTCGGCGGACGACGGCTGGTGGTGCCCAAGAACGACCGCGTCCGGCCCACGGCCGATCGAGTCCGGGAGGCATGGATGAGCATCCTAGGGGACGCGCTAGCTGGTGCAAAGGTGCTCGATCTGTATGCCGGAAGCGGAGCGCTGGGGTTGGAGGCGCTGTCGCGGGGGGCGGAGTCGGTGGAGTTCGTGGAGCTGAGCTCGTCGTCGCTCGAAGCGCTCCGGACCAACGTGGCGGCGCTGGGCGTGGGCGAGCGGGTCAGGGTCCATCGGGGAGACGCGCTTCGGTTCGCCGGAAAGCTGGAGCCGGGCGCGTTCGACCTCGCCTTGGCCGACCCGCCCTATGCCCATGATGCGGCCGGCCGGCTAGTGGCGCTCTTCCGGCGCACCCCTTTCGCACGCATTCTTTCGGTCGAGCATCGCGCCGACCAGCCGGTCTCGGGGGACGAGACCCGCCGGTACGGCGACACCGCCCTCACCTTCTGCCATCGCCCATGACCCGGATCGCCGTCTATCCCGGCTCGTTCGATCCGCCGACGAAGGGCCACGAGGACCTCATCCGCCGGAGCCTCGCGCTGGCGGATCGCGTCGTCGTCGCGGTGGCCGCCAACGCGGCCAAGCAGCCGCTCTTCTCGGTCGCGGAGCGGGTCGACATGCTGCGCCGGTCGGTGGAAGATGAGCCCCGGGTCTCCTTCGAGTCGTTCGAGGGGCTGCTCGCCGACTTTGCCAAGCGGATCGGGGCGCGCGTCCTCGTCCGCGGCCTCCGCGCCGTCAGCGACTTCGAATACGAGTTCCAGATGGCGCTCATGAACCGCCAGCTCCACCCCTCGCTGGAGACCGTCTTCCTGGTGCCGGCGGTGGACCTCACGTATCTCAGCTCCAGCCTGGTGCGCGAGGTTGCCCGCTACGGTGGAGACGTGAGCGCGCTGGTGCATCCCGCGGTGGCCGCGGCGCTGGGGCAGCGGTTCG
>JACCSE010000457.1 GCA_013813145.1 Gemmatimonadales bacterium | reverse complement strand
CGGCGCCTGGGGCGGAATCGCCTCGCTTCAGCTCCGGCTGCCGGCGGTCTGGACCGAGGCCCGCGCCCGGGGACACGCGCCGGAGCGGCTGGCCGAGTGGCTCTGCGCCGGCCCCGCGCGCTTGGCCGGCCTCGAGCGCCGGAAGGGCGCCATCGCGCCGGGCCGCGACGCCGACCTGGTGATCTGGCGTCCCGAGAGCGAGTTCGCGGTGGACCAGCGCATGCTTCGCCACCACCATCCGCTCACGCCCTGGCTCGGCCGGACACTCGCGGGCGTCGTCGAGGCGACATACCTTCGGGGTGAGCGGGTGTACACCCGCGGCGCGGCGGATCCGCCCGCGCGAGGCCGCTTGCTCACCCGTCTCGACTCACGATGACATTCACGGACCTGGTGGACGTCGCCGCGGTGCGCCTCGGAGGTGAGGTGCTGCTGGCCAACGACGAGTTCTTCGCGCCCAAGGAGAACCTGCTCAGGCCCGAGAAGCCGGTCTGGCGCGAGGGCGAGTACACCGACCGGGGCAAGTGGATGGACGGCTGGGAGACCCGCCGCCGCCGCACCCCGGGCCACGACTGGTGCATCGTCCGGCTCGGGATACCCGCGGTGCTGCACGGCGTGGTGGTGGACACCAGCTTCTTCAAGGGCAACTATCCCGAACAGTGCTCGATCGAGGCCTGCGCGGTGGACGGCGCGACCGACGCCCAGGCACTCGCGGGGGGGACTGGCGCGGAATGGAAGGAAGTCCTTCCCCGCTCCGCGCTCCGAGGCGATGCCGAGAACCTCTTCTCCATTCCGGACCGGGAACGAGTCACCCACCTGAGGTTCAACATTTATCCCGACGGCGGTGTGGCCCGTCTCCGGGTGTACGGTGAGCCGGCGCGCGGTGCCGGGCTGCTGCCGGGCGCGACGGTAGATCTGGCGGCGCTGGAGAACGGCGCCTTGGTCGTCGCCTGTAGCGATATGTTCTTCGGGCACCGGCACAACCTCATCCTGCCGGGCCGCTCGACCCACATGGGAGATGGCTGGGAAACCCGGCGCCGCCGCGGGCCGGGGCACGACTGGACCATCGTCAGGTTGGCTGCGCGCGGGATGATCCGGCGGGTCGAGGTGGATACCGATCACTTCAAGGGCAACGCGCCGGAGAGCTGCGCGGTCCACGTCTGCGACGCCGCGGCGACCGCGCCTGAAGACCTCCCCGGCACCGACACCGCCTGGACCACGCTCCTTCCGCGCACCTCGATCCAGCCTCACACCCAGCACCGGTTCGAGGTGTCGGCGGGCCGGGCCACTCACGCCCGGCTCGCGATCTATCCGGACGGTGGTATCGCGCGGCTCCGGCTGTTCGGCACGGTGGTCGAGTGACGCTGGAGGGGCTCAACGCCCTTCCCCGCCCCGAGGCCGCGGAGCGGCTCCGCTCCTGCTGCGGGTCGTCGCGCTGGGTGGACAGGATGCTCGTCCGCCGGCCCTTCGGGAGCCCCGAGGCTATGCTCGCGGCCGCCGACGACGCCTGGCGCGAGATGGGGCGCGCGGACTGGGACGAGGCCTTCGCGCACCATCCGCGAATCGGCGAGCGCCATGCCGCCGCACCGACCAGTGCCGCGGCCCAGGCGTGGTCGGCCGGCGAGCAGGGTGCCGCCGCCCGATCCGGTGCCGCGACCCGGGCCGCGCTGGCGGAGGCGAACGCGGCGTACGAGCGGCGGTTCGGGCGGATCTACCTGGTGTGCGCCGCGGGCCGGAGCGGCGAGGAGCTGCTGGCGGATATCGAGCGGCGTATGAACAGCGATCCCGAGCGCGAGCGCGCGGTCGCGGCGGGAGAACAGCGGAAGATCACCCGGCTTCGACTGCGGACTCTCATCGGCGGCCCATGACCCGGATCACGAGCCACGTCCTCGACACCAGCGCCGGACGGCCAGCTTCAGGGATGGCGGTGCGGCTGGAGCGGGCGGGCGCCGCCGCCGAGCCGTTGGCCATGTCCTCGACCGACAGAGATGGTCGGATAGGCGACTGGCTTCCTGGCGGGGTTCCCGCGGGCGGATATCGCCTCGTGTTCGAGACCGGGGCCTGGTTCCGCTCGGCAGGCAGGGAATCGCTCTACGCTCGCGTGGTCATCGAATTCGAGGTCCGGGACGGAGTGCCCCACTATCATCTTCCGTTGCTCCTCTCGCCTTTCGGCTATTCCACCTACCGGGGAAGTTGAGTCATGAGCTCCCGGCTGGTCTGGAACGGCTACGGCAAGGCGGCTGTGCGGCTGGTGAAGGTCGACCGCGGCGCCGCGCGACACGGGCTGCACGACCTGACGGTCGAGGTCCAGCTCCAGGGGGAGTTCGGCCCGACTCACACCGACGGCGACAACGCGCAGGTCCTCCCCACCGACACGATGAAGAACACGGTATACGCGCTGGCTCGACGGGGACCGGTGGACCCGCCGGAGGAGTTCGGCGAGCGGCTGGGCCGCCACTTTCTCGGCGCCTGCCCGGCGGCGCACCGGGCGATGATCGCCCTGTCGGTGCACCGATGGGACCGGCTGAGCGCGGCCGGCGCTCCAGAGGAGCACGCCTTTGCGAGAGGATCCGCGGAGCGCCGCCTGGCGACCGTGACGGTGGAGGGGACGCGCGCGGAAGTGGAAGCGGGGCTCGAGGGCCTCGGGCTGCTCAAGACGTCCGGATCGGCGTTCACCGGCTTTCTCCGCGACGGCTATACCACGCTGAAGGAGACGGACGACCGCATCCTGGCAACCGACGTCGAGGCGCGCTGGAAGTACGCCCGCCCGCCGCGGGACTACGGCATGGCCTGGAGCGCGGTGCGCACGGCGCTGATCGAGACGTTCGCCCGGCACGAGTCGGCGTCGGTGCAGCACACGCTGTACGCGATGGGGGAGGCGGCGCTGGCAAACTGCGCGGAGATCGGGGAGATCCGGCTGGTGCTGCCGAACCGGCATCATCTGCTGGTGGATCTCACGCCGTTCGGTCTGGAGAATCCGAATGAGATCTTCGTGGCGAGCGGGGAGCCGTACGGAAAGATCGAGGCGGTGATCGGGCGTCCCCAGCACCCGTAAGGGCGAGGCAAACCTCGCCCCTACGGGTTGCTTGCGTACCCCTCCGCCACCTCGTACCCCGAGTGGTAGTCCGCCGCGTCCGGCCGGCGAATCTCCGACTGGGGGACGATCCGGTCCCGCCGGAGCCCGCGGAAGTCCTCCACCCCGCTCCACCCTCGCTCCGCGTTCCGCTCCAGAAACGCATCCAGCCCCGCCAGGAGCCGCTTGATCACGTTCGGCCCCACCGCCTGATCGAGCATGGCGGCGGTACAGACCTGCACCGTGCCGCAGCCGAGCAGGATGTAGGAGAGCGCCTGGCTGAAGTCGGAGATTCCCCCGATGCCGGAGAAGCTCCCGTCGGGGAACGCGCGGGTCATCTGCGCCATCTTGGCCAGCGACAGCGGCAGGATCGCCGGCCCGCCGAGTCCACCGCTGGAGACGAGGCCGTCCACGTTGATCTCGAACTCCAACGTGTCGGGGTCGATCAGCGGGATGGAAGGAAAGGTGTTCGAGGAGACGATGGCATCGGCGCCGCCCCGGAAGCAGGCTCCCGCCTCGACTTCGATCTCGGCCGTTGCCGGGGTGAGCTTGCACCAGACCGGCACGCTCGCCACCTCCTTCACCGCCTCGGTCACCACCGAGCAGAGTCCCTGATCCTTGCCGATGTTGGACCCCATGTCCCGCCGGTCCATATGGGGACAGGAGAAGTTGAGCTCCAGCCCGTCGGCCCCCGCGTCCTGGCACTCGCTGGCGAGCCGCTGCCAGTTCTGCAACTCCTTGTCGTTGCCGGAGCCCGCCATGACCGAGGCGATGAGCACCCGGTCGGGGAACGCAGCCTTGATCCGCCGGATGCGGGGGAGCCACCAGTCGAGGGTCTTATCGGAGATGAGCTCCCAGTTCCAGGAGGAATGAAGCGCCGCGCCGGGGCGCTTTTTCATGGAGACGAAGGCGTCCTCGGGGGAGGTCCGCATGAACTTCGCCTTGGCGCCGAGGACGTTCACGACCGGATGAAGCCCGATCGTCTTCGTCACCACCCCGCCCCAACCGGCCTCGAACGCGCGGAGGATGTTGCTCTCCGACTCTGTCGGAGGGGCGGAGGAGAGGAGGAAGGGATTGTGGAATCGAATGCCGGTAAAGTCGACCGAGCGATCTATTGGCATGCGCGCAACTTACGACCTGGTGCACCAGGGTGCAAACCCATTGGAGGAGGGCTCGAGGTCGCTTTCGCGAACCGGCGAGTGCCGGAATCTGCAGGCTGGGAGCGACCCTATCCCCGTTCCCGAAAGGGGCTTCCGGACCCTGAGCCGGAGCCGCATATTGGACCGGCGGCCGACTTCCTCGGATCCGCGAGCCGATCTTCCAGCGCTACCTATCGTCCATCAGACCCAGCCAGGTCGTCAGATCACCGTGTCGGCCATTTCTATCGCAAGCCTGGCCCCGCCGCGCCGGCCGTACCCGAGCACAAGGGATTCGGAATGACCTGGGAAGAGGAGGAGGAGGACACGACCGCGTACAAGGTCGTCGTCAATCACGAGGAGCAGTACTCCATCTGGCCGGTCGACCGGGAGAACCCGGCCGGCTGGCGGGACGGGGGCAAGCAAGGCACCAAAGCGGAGTGCCTCAGTCACATCGAGCAGGTCTGGACCGACATGCGGCCGCTGAGCGTCCGGCGGCAGATGGAAGAGGGAGGCCCCGCGGAGCGGGGTTGAGCCATGAGCGATCCCGGCTGGCGGGCTAGTGATATCCTTCCTCGAGATAGGACGGCGGACCCGCTCCCGCTTTCCTTCGCGCAGCAGCGCCTCTGGTTCCTGGACCAGTTGGAGCCGCACTCGCCTTTCTATAACATGCCGACCGCTCTGCGCCTCACGGGGCTGCTGGACTTGGCGGCGCTTCACCGATCGCTCGATACGGTGGTGGCCCGCCATGAGGCGCTGCGCACCACCTTCCCGGCTGAGAACGGCAAGCCGCGTCAGGTCGTGTTGCCACCGGCGAGCGTCCCGATCCCCATCGTGCCGGTCCCCCCGGCTGGGGTGGTGAGTGAGGAGACGGTTCTGCGATTGGCCACCGAGGAGGCCGCCCAGCCGTTCGACCTGGCCCGGGGGCCGCTGCTCCGCGCCCGCCTGCTGCGTGTGGGACCTGACGAGCACCTGCTGATGCTGGTGATCCACCACATCGTGAGCGACGGCTGGTCCAGCAGCGTGCTCTACCGCGAGCTCAGCGAGTGCTACCGAGCCTATCATCTCGGCGAGTCGCCGCGGCTTCCCGAGCTTCCCATCCAATATGCCGACTACGCCGTCTGGCAGCAGGCATGGCTCCAGGGCGAGCGGCTCGAGCGGCAGCTCGGGTACTGGCAGGCGCAGCTCGCCGGGGTTCCGCCGGTGCTGGATTTGCCGGCCGACCGACCCCGGCCGGCGGTACAGAGCTACCGCGGAGCGAGAGAGGGCAAACTCTTCTCCGATGACCTGTTTCGCGGACTCACCGCGCTCGGCCGGCAGGAGCACGCGACACTGTTCATGGTACTGCTGGCCGCGTTCCACGTGCTCCTGGCCCGGTACACCGGCCGGCGGGATATCGTGGTCGGAGCACCGATTGCCGGCCGGACCAACGTAAAGATCGAGGGGCTGATCGGGCTGTTCGTCAATACGCTCGCGTTCCGATC
>JACCSE010000443.1 GCA_013813145.1 Gemmatimonadales bacterium | reverse complement strand
GGCTCTACGCCATGCTCGCGCGAGAGAATCCCGCTGCGGCTCATTCGCGTTACAACGCGTGGGTTCGTCGGCTGGTCAGCTTCGAGCGGGCCGCCGAGTGCGCCCGCTAGCCGATCGGGAGCGTATCTGGTGGCGACCTGCCCCGTCGCAGTGGCCCACACGGCCACGATCTGCAGTGACCATGAACCGCTCCACGATCCACACGGCGGTCACCGGTAGCTCGGGCCGAAGCGCGGGCAGGCTGTCGGATGCCGGGGTCCACTAGCGGCGAGGGGCACACTCGAGACTGGGGCGCCGGGAAGCCAAGCGCAAGCGCACAGCGTCAACTGGAATGGCGCCAGGTAGTCGGAGTCTCCTTGCGCCGGCAACCCTCGTCAGACATAGTTGCTCTACCCCCACGATCGCACAACTCGAGATTCGATGAACCAGCTCCATCTGGCGTATCTCATACTGCTCGTGAGTCTGAGCAGTCTCCTCCTTACGGCCATCCTCCTCCGCCGTTCCCGCCGGGATCAGGCTCGGGACCTGGAGCGCTGCCTCCGCGAGGAACTGCGGGCGGCCCGGGAGGAGCAAGCTGCCGCCGCTCGCGACCTCCGCGCCGAGGTGACCCAGACCGGGAGGGCCACCGCTGACACGGTCGTCGGATTGCTGGGCGAGCTTCGCGACTCCCAGGCAGCGCAGCTCGTACTGCTCTCGGGCCACGTGAGAGAAACGCTGGAGGAGCAGCGCGCCCTGCTCAAACGCGCCGCCGAGTCGGACGTGGCCGAGGCTCAGGCGCTCAGGGAGGACGTGACCACCGAGTTGCGGCGAGCGCGAGAGGGCATGATGCAGTCGCTCGCCCAGCTCGCGACGCTGCAGCAGGGACAACTGGAGGCCATGACCCGGCGGCTCACCGAGCTCACCGGATCGCTCCAGGCGTCGAGCGACCGTCAGACCCAGACCCTCGGTGCCCATCTCCAGCAGCTCCACGAGGGCAACGAGAAGAAGCTCGAGGAGATGCGGCTCACGGTCGATGAGAAGCTGCACGGGACCCTGGAGCGGCGGCTGGGCGAGTCCTTCGCCCTGGTGAGCCAGCGGCTGGAAGCGGTGCAACGCGGGCTGGGGGAGATGCAGTCGCTGGCCAGCGGCGTCGGCGACCTCAAGCGGGTGCTGACCAACGTGAGAGCCCGGGGCGTATGGGGAGAGTACCAGCTCGAGGCGATTCTCCAGCAGATCCTCACCCCCGATCAAAACTGCGCCAACTACCGCCCTCGGGAGGACGGCGGGGAGACGGTGGAGTTCGCCATCCGCTTTCCCGGCAGAGATGCGGAGGGACAGCCGGTCTATCTCCCGATCGACTCCAAGTTCCCCCAGGAGGAGTACCAGCGGCTGCTGGACGCTGCCGAACGAGCGGATTCGGAGGGGGTTCTTCTCGCCACGGCGGCGCTGGTGAGAGGAGTGAAGACCTCGGCGCGGGAGGTCTGCGACAAGTATCTCAACCCGCCGGCCACCACCGATTTCGCCATCCTGTTTCTCCCCACCGAGGGCCTCTACGCCGAGGTCCTGCGGCAGCCGGGGCTGGTGGGGGAGATCCAGTCCACCTGCCACATCGTCATCGCGGGGCCCACCACTCTGGCCGCTCTTCTCTGCAGCCTGAGGATGGGCTTCCGGAGCCTCGCGATCGAGAAACGGTCCAGCGAGGTGTGGCGAGTTCTGGGGGCGGTGAAGACCGAGTTCGGGAAGTTCGGTCAGGTGCTCGACAAGGTGAAGCGGCAGCTCAATACCGCGAGCAACACGATCGAGAGGACGGGCCGGCGTACTCGGGTGATGGAGCGAACACTTCGGCAGGTCGAGGAGCTGCCTGCCGACTTGGCGCTCTCTGCTTCAGAGATTCCCTCGGATGGGAGAGCCGCCCTCGAGGAGGGAACGGGCGAGCGCGCCGAAGGCGTGGAGGACGTCAAGCTACTCTAGGCCCAGCCCCGGTGGAACCAATCCCAACGGGCCCGGTCGCCCGGGCCCGCCGGTGGTGGCGGTACGGCGTCAGTTCAGCGGGCAGAGGCGCTCGTTCAGCCCCGCGAACCGGTTCTTCAAGCTCTCGTACTGGCTCTTGGAGCCGGGGAACACCCCGTTGAATGCGTTGATGACTTCCGACGGCGAAAGCTCGAAGCTCACCCCGCCGCTCGCCGAGTTGAGCAGGGCCGCCACGGTGTGCCGGCCGAGCGCATTCAGTCCGCCGCCGCCGTTCTGAAGCACCTGAAGGAGCGTCAGTCCCGGGAAGGCGTTCTCGAAATGGTCGGAGAACAGGTCGGTGGGATCGTACGGGTCGGCCCAGGAATCGAAATGGTGCGGCTGCTTCCAGTACCCGGGCGTGCAGCCGTCGCCGCCCTCTTCCCGGCCCTCGCGGCAGACCTTGATGTCGTCCACACCGCCGGACCCGTCGAACACGAACTCGAGCGAGTTGGCGAAGCTGTTGCTCGAGGTGTTGACCGTCTCCACGCTCCCGTCGCCCAGCCCGCTCGAGGCCCCGACCTGGCTACCATCCGCGAACAAGGTGATCGCCTCCTCCTCCGGCGGCGCCTCCTGGTCGATCGCCTTGAACTGCCGGACGCTGAAGGTCCCCTGCCCGGCGAACCCGGTGATGGCGATCGTGCCCCCGCCGTCGCTGTCCCCATGCCCGCCGAAGCCCCGGCCGTCCAGGATCACGGCGAGACGTCCCAGCCCGGCGCAGGCACTGCAGGTGGCGCCGGTGCCCGAGTGGCGCAGGTCGAAGTCCGGGTGGGTGGTGTTGTTGGTGTTGAAGGCGACGGCCTGGTTGGCGCTGGGAGCATCGCCCGCCGTGGTGGTAACGGTGAGGCTCAGCCCGAACA
The DNA here is from genome assembly GCA_013813145.1 of Gemmatimonadales bacterium. Taxonomy (GTDB): domain Bacteria; phylum Gemmatimonadota; class Gemmatimonadetes; order Gemmatimonadales; family GWC2-71-9; genus CAVVWJ01. Next base: position 4,136 of record JACCSE010000443.1, on the reverse strand, counting down.
GGCTGAGGGAATTGATCGCCTGGCTGTGGCCGAACTCGTTGAAGGTGATGGTTTCGCAAACGGGGGCCGTCAGCGAGAGCGACGGGGACGACGGTTCAGGAGCGAGGCTCTCACTGTCACACGCGGAGCTGAGGGCGGCGAGCAGCCCGAGCGTGCGAAGACGAGCGACCTTGGCGGACATGCGATCCTCCAGTTGACGGCGGCAAAAGATTGCTTCAGGGAACCAGCGGCACTGCGTGCGCGTGTACCTCCTTCCTGGATACGGCGGTGGGCCCGGACTGTTACCGCTCAGAATCCGACAGTCACCGTGTTCGAACAGGTGCCGGTTCCCGCCTGGCAGATCCGATACCGATAGGTCGCGGCCCCCTTCCGTCCGGTCGCGTCCGTGTAGCTCCCGCCGTTGGCGGCGGTGGCCAGCCTGACATCGTTGCGATGCACGTCCACGCTCGGGCCGGTGGCCCCGCTCCAACGGAGGTCCACGTAGGCATACCCTTTCTGCTTGCGGCCGGTCGCGCCGAGCCTGATGTCGTAGACGGTCATGCTCCGTGTTGCGGTGCCGGTCGCGCCGCCGTCGTCGGTCACCGTGAGGAGCACCGGGTAGCTCCCGGCCGCCGCATAGGTGTGGCTCGGGCTGCGCTGGCTCGAGCCGGCGCCGTCGCCGAAGCTCCAGCTCCAGGACGCGATACCGCCGTCAGAATCGCCGCTGGTGTCGCTGAACTCGCAGCTCACCCCGGAGCAGGCGGAGCCGAAGGAAGCCGCCGGTGCCGCATTCCCGGCCGGCGGGGTGTCGTTGAAGACGGTTCCGTCGCAGCCGACGTACCGCTCCGTGACCGCGGCGAACAGTTGGCTCAGGGAGGCGCTCTCGACCTCGGCGCTCAGGGAGCTCGGCGTGCGCCCGCTGAAGGTGATCACGAGGTCCAGCGAGGGCACGACCAGCGCCCAGTTCTGTCCCGATCCCGTCGTGCGATACATGTCGCTGGGATACTTGCTGCCCCAGCGGCAGTCCACGTTCGACCGGATGTTGCGGTACGCCGGAGAGGTCGTGAAGTGGCGCAGCCACTCGGCCGGGAAGATCCGGGTGCCGTTCCAGTCGCCCTCGTGGAGCATCAGATAGCCCAGGCGGGCGAAATCCCGGGCACCCGCCAGGCCGTTCCCCGCCGTGGCCCACACTTGGTCTCCCATGCCCGCGGACAGCTTATGGTCCATCCGACCGACGCCGATGGGATCGAGCATCGCCCGGCGGAGATAGGCGCTCGCCTCCAGCCCGGTCACGTTGCGGAAGATCAGGCTCAAGTGATTGAACGCGACGCTGGAGTAGGTGCTCCCGGTGGTGTAGGTGGCGGGATTGCCCGGCGTGAAGTACAGCGGCGCGCTCACCGGGTAGTCGGGGTCCTTGCCAACGGTGAACGGCGCGAAGTCCCAATCCGTCTCGGTCATCACCGCGCCCGAGGCAATCGCGGCCTCGTCCTCGGGAACGATCCCCGAGACGTGCTGGAACACCTGATCGAAAGTGATGCCGGCCTTCCGCGAGTCGGTGAGGGGATAGCCTTCGGGAAGCCACCGCGGGTCGTACAGCTTGCTGGCCAGCCCCAAGCCCAGGTCCGGATGGCTCTGGACCATGTGCCCCGCCAGCAGCATAGCGAACGTCTTGCCGTTGGACGCCAGGTAGTAGACGGCCGTACTCGCGCCGGCCTGGTTGTAGTACTCACCCACGATCCACCCGTTCTTCACGACGATGGCGGCTTTGTTCGATGCCTTGTAGCCGCTCACGCCGGTGTAGTACCCCTGGTACGGCAGCGACATGAGGTACGACCCCAACGCGTCCAGCTTGCCCGCATCCGCGCCGAGGCTTCGGATCTGTGAGGCATCGGTGGTCTTGCGCCACCCGCCGGCCGCCTCGGGCGGAGGGAAGTAGCTCGAGAGCGCGACCGTCGCTAACGCGGAACTCTCGCGCGGCTCGCCGACGGAGAGGGGCCCGCTCGGATCGCAGGCCAGGACCAGCAGGAGGGCGGCCGCCGCGTATCTGGAGGCCAACGCCGGTTCGAGCCGCTCGCGCAGGTGCAGGGACATGGTCCGCCGGAAAAAAGTGGCGCGCAGAGTCTACGGTAGCCGGCGAGGTACCCGAGGAGTCCGCGGAGCTGGCGGTGTCGAGGGTGCCGGAACAGCATCGGGCAACGCCAGGAACGTGCCGCGGTCCCCGCTGCCGGAACTCGCCTGCCGGGCGCACGCTGTGGCGACACGACAACATTCGTGCGCCTCAGTTGAGGACCCTTTCCGGGGATGTCGCTCCTCGCGACGATCGCGACCCAGCGCACTACCGAGCGCATACGCGGCGCACGCCAAGGCACGTCTGACTGGTGTCTGGGTAGATCAGAACCGTGGAGAAGGTCGGACAAGGTCGGGGTGGGAAACTCGCCGCTCCGCTCTCATCCTTTCCGCGACAGCGCGCGTCCGATCACGACGGTGATGTTGTCGCTGCCGCCGCCCTCCAGGGCGTCGTGCAGCAGCGTCTCGCACGCCTGTCTGGCCGAGGTCATCGCGCGGAGCACGTCGCGGATCCGGTCGTCCGACACATGCCGGGTGAGCCCGTCGCTGCAGAGGAGCAGCACGTGGCCCCAGGTCATGTCGAGGCGCGTGATCTTGGGGTCGGTCTGGCTTCCGCCGATCGAGCTCGTGAGCGTGTGGGCCAGCCGGGTGCCCGCGGCCTCCTCCGCCTGCATGACGCCGAGGTCCACCATGTCCTGCGCCATGGTCTGGTCGCGGGTGATCTGGGTCAGCTCGCCCTCGCGAAGCAGGTAACAGCGGCTGTCGCCCACCTGGAGCAGATACCCGCGGGGCCACACACCGAGGTAGAGGGTGAGCGTGGTGGCCATGCCCTGGTAGTCGGGGTCCTGCTCCCCGAGGCGCAGCAGCTCAGCGTGACATTGGCGGGCGCCTTCCCGCAGGGCATCGTAGAACTCCCCGTCGTCGTCCGAGGTGGCATAGTAACAGCGCATGCTTCGGGAGACGTACTGGGTGACGGCCGCGAGCGCGACGCGGCTGGCAGTCTCGCCGCGGGCGGCGCCTCCTACCCCGTCCGCGACCATGGCGAGGGAGGCGAGCCGCTCGGTGTCCGCCAGTTGGTCGGCCTCGGGGAGACTGGTGAGCCGGACGACGACCTGCTTCCGGAGCGAGCAGAGGAGGAAGTGGTCCTGGTTGTCCTTGCGGACCTTGCCGGCATGGGTCACGCCGTGGGCGTCGATCTCATCCTCGCGAGGCTTGCGGGTGGCGAGGGCGGGGGCGGGGGTAGGCATCTGGGGCTCCTGAAGCGGTGGGCGGACCTCGCAATCTGGGGGGAAGAGCGTCAGCGGTAAACGGTGAACGGTGAACGGTCGGCGCCAGCTGGGTGACGGCTGCGGCGAGGTCGGACCCGCTCATCCCGGGCATCACCACGTTGGTGAGCACGAGCGCGGGGCGGTGGGCGTTCCGGCCGGCGCCGCGACCAGGACCCGGGCGCGGACGGTGGCCACGGCATCCAGGCGTGGTCGGCTCCGGCCGCTCGGAGCAGGAGCGAGGCGTCCAGGACAGCCGCAAGGGTGCCCCGCGGCGATGCCGGCGCGGCTGCGAGCGGGACCGAGGTGGCGGCATTGGCGAAGAAGGCGCCGAATCGCGACGCCGGGCCAGGCGCCGGGGGACAGCCCCCTGGCCCCGGGGGGAACTCGTCCCTATGCTGGAGGCGCCGATAATACACCACCAGGCAACTACCGGAGGAACGCCATGCGAACTACGCTTGCGATTCTATGCGTGCTCGGACTCCTGACAGGGTGCGAGCGCCGGGGTGACCGAGAGACCGGAGCGAGAATGGACCGGTCCGACGCTGATACCACGGCTGGGACGGCGGCCGCGGCAGCCGGGGACACGACGGGCGACGCGCTCAACTGGGGCCCCGCGCCGGCGGCCTTCCGCGCCGGCGCCAGGGCCGCTGTCCTGGAAGGTGATCCGGCCAAGCCCGGACCGTTCACGATTCGGCTGGACCTGCCGGACGGCTACGAGGTGCGACCGCATCACCATCCGATGAGCGAGCGGGTCAGGGTACTGGAGGGGACTGCCCTGCTGGGCCGCGGGAAGCGGTGGGATGACAACGAGCTGAAGCCGAT
>JACCSE010000441.1 GCA_013813145.1 Gemmatimonadales bacterium | reverse complement strand
GCTCCAGCGCGCCCGGCACCTGCTCGACGGCAGCGGGTCCGCCACCGAGTGGATCGACTGGAGCCTCCGGCTGATCGCCGGCCACGCGCCCTGGCTCGAGCGGCTCGAGCTGTCCTCTCCGGACCGGCGGCGACGTGAAGCGCCCACCCGATCGGAGAGCTGGCGGCGGCACGCCGGCCGATCCCCCAACGCGGCCGACCTCGTCAGGCGGCTCGAGACCCTGGCGGAGCGGGCCTCCGCACTCGCGCACGCCATGGACTTCCGCTTTCTGTACGATGACTCGCGGGCCCTGTTCTCCATCGGTTACCAGGCGACCGCCCACGCGCTCGACAGCTCGTATTACGATCTGCTCGCGTCGGAGGCGCGGCTCGCCAGCTTCATCGCCGTCGCCAAGAACGAGGTGCCGGTCGAGCATTGGTTCCGGCTCGGTCGCACCCTGACCCGCGCCGCCGGCGAGACGGCGCTGGTGTCGTGGAGCGGCAGCATGTTCGAGTACCTGATGCCGGCGCTGGTGATGCAGTCGTTTCCGCTTACCGTGCTGGACCGGACTTACTTCGGCGCGGTGCGCCGGCAGATCGCGTACGGCACCGAGCGGGGAGTGCCGTGGGGCGTGAGCGAAAGCGCGTACAATCTGCGCGACGCCCACCAGACCTACCAGTACCGCGCCTTCGGCGTCCCCGACCTGGCGCTCAAGCGCGGCCTCGGGCGCGACCTCGTCGTCGCCCCCTACGCTTCCGCGCTCGCCGCCATGATCGATCCTCCGCGCGCGCTGGCCAACCTCGGCATCCTGGAGCAGAAGGGGGCGTTGGGCGCCTACGGCTTTCGCGACGCGCTCGACTACACCCGGCCGCTGCCGGGCCGGCGCTACGCCGTGGTGGGGAACTACATGGCGCACCACCTCGGAATGGGGCTCGTCGCGCTCACCAACGCCCTCACCGCCGGGATCTGGCCCCGCCGCTTTCACGCCGACCCGCTGGTGCGTTCGGCCGAGCTGCTGCTGCACGAGCGGGTTCCCCGCCGCCTCGTCCTTCAGGAGCCCCAGACCGCCCGGGCCGAGGAGGCGCTGCCCGATCCCGAGCTGGAGCGGCCGGTGGTGCGCGAGGTGGAGGAGCCCGGCACGGCCCAGCCTCGCATCGCCCTGCTGGGGCACATGCCCTACACGGTCATGGTGAGCCACTGCGGCTCCGGCTACAGCCGGCACGAGGATCTCGCGATCACCCGCTGGCGGGCGGACGGCACCACCGACTCCACCGGCCAGTTCTGCTACGTGCGGGACATCTCCACCGGCCGGGTGTGGTCGGCGGCGCATCAGCCGGTATGCGCCCCGGCCGATCGGTATCGCGCGCTCCTCGCCACCGACCGCGTCACCTTCCACCGCGTCGACGGCGACATCGAGACCCGCACCGAGATCGCCGTCGTCCCCGCCGACTCGGCCGAGGTGCGGCGGGTCACCCTCACCAACAACGGTTCCCTGCCCCGGGAGATCGAGCTCACCAGCTACGGCGAGATCGTGCTCGCCCCGCCCGACGCGGACCGGGCTCACCCGGCGTTCGGGAGCCTGTTCGTCGAGACCGAGTGGCACGAGTGGTGTACCGCCGTCACCGCAACCCGACGGCCGCGTTCCTCGACCGAGCGGCCGGTCTGGTGCGCCCACGTGGTGGACGCGGGCCGGCACCGGCTCGGGCAGGTGACCTGCGAGACCGACCGGAGCCAATTTCTGGGGCGCGGGCGCAGCACCCGGCAACCGGTCGCGCTGGAGAGGTCCGGCCCGCTATCGGGGACCACCGGTGCCGTGCTCGACCCGATCTTCGCGCTCCGCACCCGGGTCCGGCTGGGGCCGGGACAGTCGGCATCGGTCGCGTTTACGACGCTGGTGGGCGCCACCCGGGAACGGGTCTTCGAGCTCGCCGACCGCTACCACGATTCGTACGCGGCCCAGCGCGCGCTCGACCTCGCCTGGACTTCCACCCAGGTCGAGTTGCGCGAGCTGGGGATCACGCCGGCGGAATCCGCCGTCTTCCAGGAGCTGGCGGGATCCCTCTTCTTCGCCGAGCCGTCGCTGCGCGCGCCCAGGGAGGAGCTGCTTCGGAACCGCGGCCGGCAGCCGCTGCTCTGGGCCGTGGGCGTCTCGGGCGACTGGCCGATCCTCCTCGCCACCATCGACTCGGTGGACGGGCTCCCCACGCTCAGCCGGCTCTTCGCCGCCCACCGCTACTGGCGCCGGCGCGGAATGATGGTGGACCTCGTGGTCCTCAACACCCATCCACCCAGCTACCTCCAGGATCTCCAGGAGAAGATCACCGCCGCCATGTTCGCGTCCTCGGATTCCTGGGTCATCGACAAGCCGGGCGGGGTGTTCGCCCGCCGGCGCGACCTGCTGAGCGCGGACGTGCTCCAGATGCTGCGCGCGACCGCGCGGGTGCACCTGTACTGCGACGGGCGGTCACCCGGTCGAATCCTCGAGGCCGCGGGCGGGCCGGAATCGCTGGAGCTGAGTCCGCCACAACCGCTTCCCACTCCCGCGCGGCTGGCAGAGCGGCCGACACCGGCGGCGGTGCGAGTGCTGCGCCGGGTGGTCGCGGGAGGACTGTCCCGGGACGCTTTCGGCCTGGGCTCCTCCGACTGGACGGCCCCCAGCCGGTCCAGCCGGCCGGAACGCGACAAGGTGCCCTTCGAGAACGGACTCGGCGGGCTCACCGCCGAGGGGGAGTATGAAATCAGGGTCCGCGGCGACCGCCTTCCGCCGGCGCCATGGGCGAACGTCGTCGCAAACCCTCGCGGCGGCTTCGTGGTCACCGAGCGGGGTGCCGGCTTCACCTGGGCGGAGAACAGTCACTTCCTCCGTCTCACACCGTGGCACAACGATCCGGTGAGCGATCCGATCGGCGATGCCGTGTACCTGCGCGACGAGGTCTCACGCGAGGTCTGGTGCCCCACGCCCGCGCCGGTCCGGAACGACCGGCCGTACACGGTCCGCCACGGGACGGGCACGTCCTCGTTCAGCCACGAGCACGACGGTCTGGCCACCACGCTGACCCTGGGACTCGCGGAGCACGAGGCGGTCAAGCTGTCGCTGCTCCGCATCGTCAACCTCCAGCGCCGGCCCCGGCGCCTGACACTCACGGCCTACGCCGAGTGGACCCTCGGCGCCCTGCGGGAGCACACTCAGCACCAGGTGCAGACTTCGTTCGATCCGGCTCTGGGTGCGATCCTGGCGCGCAACCACTTCGACCCGCAGTTCGGCGGGCACGTGGCCTTCTGCGCCCTCAGCGAGCCGGTGGCCGGGCACACCGGGGACCGCCGGGAGTTCCTCGGCCGAAACGGCACGGTGGAGGCGCCGGTGGCGCTGCATGCCACGCTCTCCGGCACAACAGGCGCGGGGCTCGATCCCTGCGCAGCGCTGCGCTGCGCGCTGGAGCTGCGGCCGGGGGAGACCCGGGAGCTGGTGGTGATCCTCGGCGCCGTGGAAAACGAGGAGGCGGCTCGGCGGGCCATCGCGGAATATCGCGACCTGGAGCGGGCCAAGGCTGCCCTTCGACTCAACGCGCGGCGCTGGGCCGAGCGCCTGTCGGTGATCTCGGTGCGGACCCCGGAGCCATCGTTCGATGCCATGGTCAACCGGTGGACGCTGTACCAGGCGCTCGCCTGCCGTATGTGGGCCCGGTCGGCTACGTACCAGAGCAGCGGGGCGTACGGCTTCCGGGACCAGCTTCAGGACGTGATGGCGTTCGTCTACGCCGAGCCGGGAATCGCCCGCGAGCACATCCTGCGGGCGGCGGCGCGGCAGTTCGTCGAGGGCGACGTGCAGCACTGGTGGCACCCGCAGAGCGGCCGCGGCGTGCGCACCCGCTTCTCCGACGACCTGGCGTGGCTGCCGTACGTGGTGGACCACTACGTGCGCACCACCGGCGACGCCTCGGTGCTCGACCAGATGGTCCCCTTCCTCGCCATGCGCCCGCTGGAGCCGCACGAGCACGAGGTGTACGACGCCCCGGAGATCTCGCACGAGGTCGGCTCGGTCTACGATCACTGCGTGCGCGCGCTGCGGAAGGCGTGCACCAGCGGGCCGCACGGCCTGCCGCTCATCGGTGGGGGCGACTGGAACGACGGGATGAACCGGGTCGGCGTCGAGGGGCGGGGCGAAAGCGTATGGCTGGCCTGGTTCCTCACGGCGACCCTCCGCGCCTTTGCCGAGCATGCCGTGACCCGCGGCGATCCTGCCGCGGCGGAGTTCCGCACCCGGGCGGACGCCTACGTGGCCGCGGTGGAGGAGCAGGCCTGGGACGGGGAGTGGTACCGGCGGGCCTACTTCGACGACGGGACGCCGCTGGGCTCCTCCGAGAGCGATGAGTGCCGCATCGATTCCATCGCCCAGAGCTGGAGCGTCATTTCCGGCGCCGGCGCGCCGGAGCGGCAGGCCCAGGCCATGCGCTCGCTGGAGGAGCACCTGGTCGAGGAGGACGCGCGGCTTCTCCTGCTGCTCACCCCGCCGTTCGATGAAACGAAGCACGATCCGGGGTACATCAAGGGATATCTGCCGGGAGTGCGGGAGAACGGGGCGCAGTACACCCACGCGGCCCTCTGGGCGGTGCTGGCCACGGCGCTCCGGGGCGATGGGGACCGCGCCTTTCAGCTCTTCCAGATGATCAACCCGCTCAGCCACAGCCGGACCCCGGCGGAGGTCGCCGCCTACAAGGTGGAGCCGTACGTCGTCGCGGCGGACGTGTACACCGCGGAGGGACAGCTTGGCCGGGGCGGCTGGACCTGGTACACCGGATCGGCGAGCTGGATGTATCGGGTCGGGCTGGAGGGGATCCTGGGCTTCAGGAAGCGGGGGAGCACGCTGGCTATCGAGCCGCGGGTGCCGGCGGGGTGGGCCGAGTTCACGATCGAGTACCGGTACGGGGGGAGCGTCTACGCGATCGTGGTTCAGCGGCCGCAGGCGGTGGGTGGAGGAACGGCGGAGATCGTGCTCGATGGCGCCGTACTGGACGGGCCGATGATTCCTCTGGTGGACGACGGTGCCCGGCACCAGGTCGTCGTGCGGCCCGCACCGACGCCGTGAGGCTTGCCTCGCCGGTGGATCCGGGAGCGCTGGATCGGCTCCTGCGGCCTTCGCGATCGCTGGCGAGCGCGCGGGCATCGTGAGGCAACGGCTCGGTGGCGTCCGACGCGCTCGCTGTCGTCCCGGGGCGGCGTGTTGTCATCCCGAGCGGAGCGAGGGATCTTCTCCACCGCGTTCGAACCCTTGCCGGGGCAGGATTGCTCAATCGCGCACTGCGTTGGTGCCGATGCTCTGGTCGGCATCGATCCCCGCGGCTACAGTTCGTGAGCCGATCACTCCCGATGGCCGCCGCATGGAACTCCGCTAGCTTCGCTACTTCGTAGTCGCCGCCGAAGAAGAACATTTCGGGCGGGCCGCGCGCCGGTTGCGGATCGCGCAGCCCGCGCTCAGCCGCCAGATCCAGCATCTGGAAGCGGAGCTGCGGGTGGAGCTGTTCACGCGGCTGCCACGCGGCGTGCGCCTGAGCCCGGCCGGGCGCGCGCTGCTGGAGGACGCCCGGGCCGTGCTGGCGTCGCTCGACCGCGCGACGGAGCGGGCCCAACGGGTCGAGCGCGGCGAGCTGGGGCGGCTCCGGGTGGGATGCACGGACAGCATCACCGGTGGGACTGCCTTCGGCCGGATCATTCGCGCGTACCGGCGCGAGTACCCGGAGGTGCACCTGGAGCTGAGCCTCCTCAGCACTATGGATCAGTGGGAAGCCCTTCGCGACGACCGGATCGACCTGGGATTCGTGTTCTACCGCCCCCCGGAGTCCGAGGTCGAGGCCATCGCGATCGGCCGGGAGGCGGTGATGCTCGCGCTTCCGGAGAAGCATCCGCTGGCGCGCGCGCGCTCCGTGCGGTTGGCCGACTTGGGCGGGGAGCCGTTCGTCTGGTTCTCGCGCAGGGCGGCGCCGCTGTACTACGACCAGATGGCCCGCGCCTGCGCCGCCGGCGGCCTCGCGCTCCACGTGGCCCAGGAGGCCAACAGCGACACCGCCCGTCTCAACCTCGTAGCGGCCGGTATCGGGGCCACCTGGTCGCTCGGGTCGAGCGTATCGCGCCATCCGGAAGGCGTGGTGGTCCGACCCGTCGAGGATCTCGATGAGTCGGTGACCGCGCACCTGATCTGGCGGCGGGACCGGCTGGACTCGACCGGGCGGGCCTTCCTAGCGCTGGTACCGGCCGACTAGGTCAGCAGGGACTCGACCCGGATGGGCAGCGCGCGCAGCCGCACTCCGGTGGCGTGGTAGACGGCGTTAGCCACGGCGGCCCCGACGCCGACCGCGCCGAGCTCCCCGATCCCCCGGGCGCCGATCGCACTGGCATGATCGTCGTATTCGTCCACGAAGTGGGCCTCGAGCGCGGGGACATCGGCATTGGCCGGCACCAGGCAGCCCGCCAGGTTCTTCGACAGATACCGGCCGAGCCGGTGATCCATCGGCGATTCCTCCAGCAGCGCCTGACCGATGCCCCACACCATCCCGCCGGTCATCTGGCTTCGCGCCGTTCTCGGGTTGATGATCCGGCCGGCGCTGTAGACGCCGAGACACCGGCGGAGGCGGGGAATCGGCAGCTCCTCGTCCAGGACCACTTCGGCGAAGATCGCGCCGAAGGTGTACATCGCCCAATCCGGATCCTCTCCGGTGGGACTCGCCTTCGGGCCCGGCCCCCACGTCCCTTCCGCCGCGATCCGATCGAGCCCGCCGCGTCGAAGCAGCTCCGGCCACTCGTCGGGCGGTGGTGCCGCGCCGCCCGCCAGCTCCCCGACCCGCCGCTTGAGATTGTCGGCGGCAGCCTGCACCGCGGAACCCACCGCCATCGTGGTGCTGGATCCGGCGGTCATGGCCGCCTCGGGGAGTGTCGTGTCCCCGAGCAC
>JACCSE010000435.1 GCA_013813145.1 Gemmatimonadales bacterium | reverse complement strand
GGCTGCCGCTCACCGAGCGGATGGCGGCGCTGGCGCGTGGAGAGGGGGTACGTGAGGTGGCGCCCGACGGGCCCTGGCCCAGCGTCGGCCTGGCGGTGGACGCCCTGCTCGGCACCGGTGCGAGTGGGCCCCCTCGACCGCCGATGGCGGCGCTGCTCGAGCGCCTGCTCGACCTCGAGGTCCCGATCGTGGCGGTGGACGGGCCCACCGGCGTGGACCTGGGCTCGGGCATCGTGCACGGCGCACCGCGAGCCGATCTCACCGTCACTTTCGGCGGGCTGCGTCGCGGGCACCTGCTCGCCCGGGACGAGGTCGGGACCGTGATCGTCACCGATATCGGGCACCCGCCCGCGGATCCGAGCTGGCCTTCCCTGGTCACCGACGACGATGCCGCTGGCTGGCTCCGGCGGCTCAGAGTCCGCGATCACAAGGGCGACCGTGGGCGGGTGGTCATCGTCGGCGGCGATGCGGGGATGACCGGTGCGGTGCGGATGGCCGCTCGCGCCGCGTTCGCCGCTGGATCGGGGCTGGTCCACGCGGTGGCGCCGCCCGAGACCGTCGCGGCGCTGGTGCTGGCCGAGCCCGACCTCCAGACCGTCGCCCACGCCTTCGACCGCGCCCCGGATGATGCACTGCTCTCGCTCGTAGCCAAGGCCGAGGCTCTGGTGATCGGCCCCGGCCTGGGCCGGTCCCCCGGACGGCGCGAGCTGGTGGCAGCGCTGGTGCTGGCGGCGCCGGCCGCGGTGCTCGACGCCGACGCGCTCGTCGCCTTCCAGGGAGCGATCCCCGAGCTGCGCCGGCTGGCGGAGGGTCGCGCGCTCGTGCTCACGCCCCACCCGGGAGAATTCCGCACCCTCTTTCCCGATCTCGCGGCCGATCGCGAGCTGGATCCCTGGCGCGCGGCGGTGGCGGCCTCGAGTGCGTGTGGCGCCGTGGTCCTCCTGAAGGGCGTGCCGACCGTGGTGGCCTGGCCCGGCGCACCGCCGCTCACCCTGGCCGCGGGTAATCCCGGGCTCGCCACCGGCGGGAGCGGCGACGTGCTGAGCGGCGTGGTGGGCGCCGCCCTTGCCGGGGGCCTCGCACCGGAGAGTGCCGCGGCGCTCGGCGCCCAGGTGCTCGGCCGCGCAGCCGATGTGGCCGCCCGCCGCACCACCGCCCGCGGGCTCCGGCCCATGGACGTCATCGCGGCCTTTCCCGATCTCTGGCGCGACTGGGAGCTGCGCCGCCGGCAGCGCGTCCCCGCCCGCCCACCGATCCTCTTCGAGCTGCCGCGACCGCAGACGGTCTAGCCCAGTGAATCCGCGGCGCGCCGCATAGTGTAAATTCTCCCGATGCGCCTACCGCTGACCTTTGCGCTCGCCGGCTCGCTCCTCACGGCCCCGGCGGCCGCCGCACAGGGCGCCAGCCGTGACTGGCGGCCCTCCGACCGTACCATCATCGGCGACTTCAGCCGGATCACGGCGATCGCCAGCTCACTCGACCGCGTCTACGTCGCATCGCCTACCTCGCTCCTCGTCTGGCAGCCGCAGTTCCGCCGCTGGGAGGGACCTTACAGTCCGCCGGACCCGTCGGCGCTCGCAGGCGTCTTCGCCGCGCTGGTGGATCCGCTCGACCAGTCGCTCTGGCTGGCCCGGTCCGACGGGTGGGTCCATTTCCAGCCGGAGCTTCAGCTCTGGGATCAGGGCCGGGCCGGCGACGCGGTTCTCTCCATCGCCTTCGACCGGAACGATCCGGTCAGCGGTCTGTATCTGCGAACTCGTGGTGGCTGGCTTGTCCTCCCCCGTGGCGGGATGGCGCCGACCCCCGGCCGCCCTCCGGCGATCCCGGTGACACCCACGTCGGTGGACGAGGTCTTACGCTCGAACCCCACCCTCCAGGCCAACGCCGCGCAGATTCTGCTCGACGAGCGGCTCCGCACCGTCCGCTTCACCGCGGCCGCGCGCGCCTTCGACAACTCCGGCTGGTATCTCGGCACGTCGGGTGTCGGGCTTCTCTTTCTGACCGACGGTGCCGCGATCCCGGAGCGGATACCGTTCGGCCTGCCGTCGCTCGCCGTGAGCACGGTGATGAGCTGGCCGGGCGGCGTGTGGGTGGCGACCAACCGCACCCCGCAGACCGACGCGGCGATCACCTTCGTCGGCGCGGAGCTGGGGGATTTCAACACCCTTCGCGGGCTTCCGGCCACAGGCGTGCCGTTCAGCCGGGTAGCGGAGATGGCCGGGCAAGGGAAGTCGGTGTTCGCGGCGACCGATTTCGGCCTGGCTCGGGTCGAGCCGGGCGACGGACGCTACGAGCTGATCGACCAGCGCCGCGGGCTGCCCGACAGCCGGGTCTACAGCGTGGTTTCGCGGCGGGGACGTCTCACCGTCGGCACCGCCCGGGGAATCGCGCGTCTGGACGACTCGCTGCGGGTGGAGCGTCTCGCCCCCGCTTTTACCGGCGCTGCGTTCACCATATTTCCCGCCGGCGATTCGGTGTGGGTCGGCACCTCGCGAGGGCTGCTGCTCGCGCTTCCGGGCGTGGAAGATCTGGTCCGCCCCGCGGCGCTTGCCTCGGCCAGCCTGCAGACGCCGATCGTCGCGTTCTCGGCCCTGGGCGACACGATCGTGGCGCTCACCGCCGACCAGCTTCTCTGGCGCGATCCGAGGAGCGGCGCCTGGAACCTCGGGCCGAACCTGTCCGGTCTCCTGGGCCGCCTGCGCTCGCTCGCCGCCGACGGTCCCGGCTTCTGGGTCGCGGGCGGGCGGGGCATCGGGTTCGCGCGGCTGAGCACTCCGCCGCTCCTCGCCATCCGCGAAGGCGATCTGCCCGGCGCGGCCACCGACCTCGCCGCGGACCGCGACTATCTCTGGGTCGGCACCGGCGCCGGTCTCGTTCGCTTTCGCCTCGACGCGATCCGTCCGTGACCACGGTCGCCCTCGGGCCGGGCGGAGAGTTTGACCGGGTCCGCGCCATCGCGCACGCGCTGGGCTCGCGCGCACGCGGCTTGGGAAACGACTGCGCGGTGATCCCCGGGGGCGAGGGTTCGCTCGTGGCGAGCACCGATGTCACGGTGCAGGACGTTCATTTCCGGCTGGACTGGATCGGGCTCGGCGAGGTGGGGTGGCGGGCCTCGGCGGCGGCGCTGTCGGATCTCGCCGCCGCGGGAGCGGAGCCGGTGGGGCTGCTCGCCGCGCTTGTCGCCCCACCACACGCCACGGAGGCCGAGGTCGTGGAGCTGATGAGCGGAGTCGCGAGCGCGGGTGAGTCGGTCGCGGCCCCCGTACTGGGCGGCGATCTCTCTGCCGGCCCGGCGTGGATCGTCACCGTCACCGTGCTCGGATGCGCGGCGAGGCCGGTCGGCCGGGCAGGGGTTCGGGCGGGCGACGGCATCTGGGTGACCGGCGCGCTCGGCGGTGCG
>JACCSE010000410.1 GCA_013813145.1 Gemmatimonadales bacterium | reverse complement strand
CCGGCTTCTTCCCCGGCCCCGACGTGGCCGCGGTGCAGAACGCTCGCGCGAATTCGTCCACCGTCTTGGCCCGCTTGGAGAGATCCCGCTCCAGCCCTCGCATCACCGCAGCTTCGACCGCAGGCGGAAAGCGGAGCCCTCGTTCCGCCTGGTTGAGCGGGAGCGGCGGCTGGGTTAGTAGTTGCTGAAACAACTCCCGTGGGCTCTTGCCGGTGAACGGAAGGCATTGGGTCAGCAGATAATAGGTGATGGTGGCCAGACTGTAGACGTCGGCCTGCTCGCTAACCAATTCTCCGCTCAGCGTTTCCGGTGCCACATACTGCAGGGTTCCGACGAAAAACCCGGCCCGCGTCAGCCGCTCCTCAGGGTTGAGCTCGGAGTCCCGCGCAATGCCGAAGTCGAGCAGCTTTACCGTCTGGGTGGCCGGGTCGTACATGATGTTGGCCGGCTTCAGATCTCGGTGAATGATCCCGGCCTTGTGCGCCGCCCCGAGGGCCGCACCGAGTTGCTCGACGATGGTCGCGGCCAGCGGCGGCGCCAGTTTGCCCGACCGATTGACGAAGTCGGCCAACGGCTCGCCCTGGGCCCATTCCAGCGCCAGGTACTGCAGGCCGTCCGCGACGCCGAAATCGTAGGTCTTGACGATGTTGGGGTGGGAGACTCGAGCGCCGTACTCGGCTTCTCTAAGGAAGCGCTTGACCGCGACCGGGTCGCTCGAGAGCCGCGGGCGCAGGATCTTGACCGCCGCCAGCCCGCGTTCGGGGTGCTCGGCCCGGTAGACCGTGGCGGTACCCCCCTCGCCGATGTGCTTCGCGAGGTGGTAGCCCGCTACCGTCCGGCCGACGAGGTTGTCTGCGTTCATGGATCCGCCAAGCTAGTTAATCTATAGTCGGGCAGCAAGTTGGACGCGGTCGCCGGGACGAGCGACGCTTGACGCCTTTCGTCGGCCGCCACTAACGTTCGCCATCCGCCATTCGGCGGGACTCGAGACGGCTTTGCCGGGAGTGTGCGTCATGCGTCGGACCCTCGTCCTCGCGCTGCTGGTGGGCGCCACACTCGGCTGCGGCAACTGGAAACGGGTGGGCGACGAGGACCAGCCGACGCCGACCGAGAGCCTCACCCGGATCTTCAACACCACTCAGTTCTACCAGCGCCTCGGCCGCCTCGCCGCGGCCGAGCCGCTGCCGTTCGTCGGCACCGTCGCCTTCGCGGCTGGTCCGGCCGACTCGGTCATAGGAATTCTCGGGCTGTCGCTGGAGAACCGCGCACTGGCCTTCCAGAGGGAAGGGAACCTGTTCGTCGCCCGGTACCGGGTGAGCCTCGCCTTCCAGCGCGAAGGCGCCCCATCGGTGGACCTGGTGCGCGAGGAGCTGGTCCGGGTTCCGACCTTCCAGGAAACTCAGCGGGCCGACGAGAGCGTCCTCTTCCAACAGGTTCTCCGGCTGGTACCCGGCGTCTACAAGGTAAGCGTGACGGTGCGCGACGTGGGCTCGACCTCCGAGAGCCGGGCCGCCGCCGATTTCACCGCTCCTCGGTTCGAGCCCGGCAGCTATACCGCGCCGATCCTGAGTTACCAGGCGACGGGGCGGGGAAGTCTCACCGACCCGCTCTCCATCGTCCTGAACCCACGCGGGGCGGTGGGCTACGGCAGCGACACGCTCCTCGCCTACATGGAAGGCTATGGCTTCGCCGAGGCGAGCACGGTGCCGTTCACGGTGTACGACGAGCAGGAGAATGCCATCTTCCGCGACTCGCTCCAGTTCCGCGGCGGGCGCCCGGTGGAGAGCCAGGTGATCCGGCTCTCGCCCGACAGCGTGGCGCTGGGCGAGCTGCGACTGGTGGTCGGCAGCGAGCCGGACGAGCGGGCGGTCTCGGCCCTGGTGTCGTTCACCAATGCATGGGTGGTGACCAACTTCGACGAGATGCTCGACCTGCTGCGCTACTTCGGCGAGGACGAGCGCATCACCGCCATGCGCCGCGCCCCGGAGCAGGAGCGCGCCCGCATGTGGCGGGAGTTCTACGAGCAGACCGATCCGGTGCAGGGCACCCCCGAGAACGAGGCGCTGAACCAGTACTTCAGCCGGGTGCAGGCGGCGAACCAACGCTTTACCGATGAAGGCGTCCCCGGTTGGCGCACCGATCGGGGCGAAGTCTTCCTCAGCCTCGGCCCCCCCGACGAAAGCGTCGAGAGCACCCCGGGCACGGCCAGCCGGATCATCCGCTGGACCTACATCGAGCATCGGTTGGAGATCTACTTCCAGGACGAGACCGGTTTCGGAAGACTGCGGCTGACCCCGGGGTCGCGGGCGGAATACGAGAGGATAGTGCTGCGGCTTCGGAGACAGACGGACGGATAGGGGGGCAGCGGGGCAGGGGGGCAGGGGGGCAGGTTGTGCCGGTGGCAGATGGCCCGCCGCTGCCCCCCTTATTTTTCTCCCATGCCCAACCACTCTCCCCCCCAGCTCTTCCTCATCGACGGCTACGCCCTGATCTACCGCGCGTTCTTCGCGATGATCACGCGGCCGCTCAGGACCAGCCGGGGGGAGAACACGTCGGCGGCGTGGGGAGTGGTCAACTTTCTGCTGCGCCTTCGGGAGAAATACCGCCCCGACTACGTCGCCTGGGTGAACGACGCCGGCACTTCGTTCCGCACCGAGCGGTACCCCGAGTACAAGTCCACCCGCGAGAAGCTCGACGAGGAGCTCCAGGCCGACTTCGATCGATCGCTCGAGCGGATCTGCGCGCTGCTGGAGGCGTTCCGCATCCCGCTCGTCACCGTCCGCGGCTACGAGGCCGACGACGTCATCGGTACCCTGGCATCCCAGGGCTCCGAACGCGGGTTGCGCTCGGTCATCGTCTCGGGCGACAAGGATTTCTACCAGCTCATCGGACCGGCCGTCGTCCTGCTCAATCCCGGGCGGGGCGGCCCCGCGGCGGTTGAAGAAACCTGGGTCGACGAGTCCAACGCCGCCGAGCGGCTGGGCGTTCCGCCGCGACAGGTCGTGGACTTTCTCGCGCTGGTGGGCGACACGTCCGACAACGTGCCCGGCGTGAAGGGGATCGGGGAGAAGGGCGCGCAGAAGCTGCTCGCCGAGTTCGGCGATCTCGACAACATCCTCGCCCACGCCGCCGAAGTGACCGCCAAGCGGAGCCGCGAGGCGCTCCTGGCCCAGGCCGACAACGCGCGGCTCTCGCGCGAGCTGGTGACGATCAAGCGGGACGTGCCGGTGGAGCTCGACGTCGGGGATCTGGTGCTGAGCGAGCCGGACCGGGATGCGGTGGTCAAGATCCTGTCGGAGCTGGAGTTCTTTTCGTTGGTGAAGCGGCTGGGGGGGCAGGGGGGTAGCGGGGCAGGGGGGCAGGAGGTTGCTTCCCTGGGAGCTGGTGCGGAGGATAGGATGGTGGAGACGGCGGAGCCGCCGGCCGGTCCGTCCGACCGGCCCGTCACCCCCGAAGATTGGCTCGCGCTCGACGACCAGCCCGCCGCCAGGGTCACCATCATCGACGACGCGGCGCAGCTCCCCGAGCTGGTGGAGCGCCTTCGCGCGGCGCCGCTGGTCGCGATCGACACCGAGACCTCCTCGATCGAGCCGCACGACGCCGAGTTGATCGGGCTGTCGCTCGCGGCGAGCCCGACCGAGGTGTGGTATCTCCCGTTCGCCCACCGCCCGCCCTCGGGTGAGCTGGCCGCGCCGACGCCGGTCAGGAACCTGCCGCCGCTCGCCGACTTCGCCTTGGCTCCGGTCGCGGCTCTGCTCCGCGATCCCGCCGTCCGCAAGGCCGGCCACAACATCAAGTACGACTGGCAGGTACTGCGCGGGGCGGGGATCGAACTCGGCGGCGTGGCGTACGACTCCATGCTCGCGAGCTTCGTGCTGGACCCCGGTCGCCGCTCCCACGAGATCGACAACCTGAGCCTCGAGCACCTGGGCCGCGCGATGCAGAGCTACGAGGACGTGGCAGGGAAGGGGAAGGCGCAGATCCCGTTCGCCGAAGTGCCGATCCCCGTCGCCGCGGCCTACGGTGGCGCCGACAGCGCGACGGTGCTGGCCCTGCACGACTTCTTCGCCCCCTCACTCCAGAGCACCGCAATGGAGCCGCTGCTCCGTGAGATCGAGATGCCCCTGGTCGAGGTGCTGACCGACATGGAGTGGGACGGAATCGCCATCGACCGCGCTCTCTTCGCCCGGCTGGGCGAGGAGCTGGGCGGAGACCTGCGGCGGCTGGAGGCGGAATGCGCGCGGGTGGCGGGCTGCGAGTTGAACGTCAATTCGCCCCGCCAGCTCGCGGCGGTGCTCTTCGAAAAGCACCAGCTCCCGGTGCTCAAGCGCACCAAGACGGGCCCCTCCACCGACGCCGATGTCCTCGACCAGCTCGCCGCCGTGGGGCACGAGCTGCCCCGGCTCATCCTGGAGTATCGCGAGCTGCAGAAGCTCAAGAGTACCTATGTGGACACGCTCCCGGAGCGGATCAACCCCCGCACCGGCCGGATCCATACCAGCTACGGCCAAACCGGCGCGGCCACCGGCCGGCTCAGCTCATCGGAGCCCAACCTCCAGAACATTCCGGTACGGACGGGGCGGGGCGAGGCGATCCGGCGCGGCTTCATCCCCCGCCCCGGGTGGGTGTTCCTCGTCGCCGACTACTCTCAGATCGAGCTCCGGCTTATGGCCCACCTGTCGGGCGACCCGGCCTTCATCGAGGCATTCCGGCAGGGAGGAGACATCCACCGGCAGACGGCCGCGCTCATTTTCAACGTCCCGGTCGAGCAGGTAACACCGGAAATGCGGGGCCGGGCCAAGACCATCAACTTCGCCACCATCTACGGGCAGGGGCCGTTCGCGCTGAGCCGGCAGCTCGGGATCTCGCAGGAGGAAGCGCGGACCTTCATCGCGCGATACTTCGAGCGCTTCGCCGGGGTGCGCGCTTACCTGGATCAGCAGGTGCGACTGGCCCGCGAAGTGGGGTACGTCGAGACCATCTTCAAACGCCGCCGCTACGTCCCCGAGATCCGCGACCGCAATTTCAACATGCGCGCCTACGGCGAGCGCACCGCGCAGAACTCGCCGCTCCAGGGGTCGGCCGCGGATCTCATCAAGCTCGCCATGATCCACATCCACGACGGCCTGGTGGAGCGGGGCCTCCGGAGCCGGATGCTGCTCCAGGTGCACGACGAGCTGCTGTTCGAGGTGCCGCCCCAGGAGGTGGATCCGATGCGCGAGCTGGTGTGTACCGAAATGGAGCAGGTCGTGGAGCTCCGGGTGCCGCTGGTGGTGGACATCGGGGTAGGGGGGAACTGGCTGGAGGCGAAGCACTGAACGCCGTGAACGCCCGCTTCCGCTGCTCCGACCCGCTCGCGGGGGATTTCGAGTTCGCCGACGTCGAGGACGTGCTCGATGCGCTGGAGGCCGCGCTGGTGTCGCCGGACACTCCGATGCTCGACGCCGTCCGGCAGAGCTGGCAGCCGGTGGCCGCGCACCCCGAGGTCCGCGCAGCCTGGATCGAACGGTCCAGGTTCCGGCCGCCCACCGGAACGGGCCTGGCGCTGCCCGAGCTCCCGGCGCTGGCCGCCGTTGCCGCCGCCTCCGACGACGACGAAGGCGCCCGGCGCCGCGAGGCCTACGCCCGGGTGCGCGGGCGGCCGGTGCGGGAGGAGATCCCGGCGGAGGAGGTCCCGCAGTCCGGACGTCCGCGGCTGGCGACGCTGGTGATCGTGGGAACCGCCGTGCTGCTGGGGCTGATCGGGTGGGGAATCGTCAGCCTGGCGATAAGGCTGGCCGCGATCGCCGCGCAGGCGGCGGGGGTGGAGCGTTAGCCGGGCGCCGTAGCGGAGCGACCTACTACCGCCGTTCTCCGTACTCCGCCGGGTGTGCCGTTCCTGCCCCGCCGCCCTGCCGCCCCGCTGCCCCCCTGTTCCCCGGCCACCAATTCCACCGCCCCATCGCCTGCATGAACGCCGGCACCAGCACCATCCTGATCACCGTCGCGTCCAGCAGCACCGCCACCGCCAGCCCGAACCCGAGGAGCTGCATCGCCAGGACCCTGGCGAACGCGAACACCCCGAACACCAGGATCATGATGAGCGCCGCGGAGGTGATCACCGACGCCGTCGCGCTCAAGCCCTCCATCGTCGCCTCGGCGTTCCGTCCGGTGCGGTCGTAGGCCTCCTTGATCCGGCTGAGCAGGAACACCTCGTAGTCCATGCTGAGCCCGAACACCACCGCGAAAACCAGCACCGGTATCACCACGAAGATCGCCCGGGTCGGCCCCTCCAGCCCGAAGAGCTCCACGCCCACGCCCTGCTGGAACACCAGCACGATCAGCCCGAAAGTGGCGCTTACCGAGAGGGTGTTCATGATGATCGCCTTGATCGGCACCAGCACCGAGCGGAAGGCGACCGCCAGCATGATCGCGGTCGCGCCCAGGATGAGACCCACGAGCAGCGGAAACCGGCGCAGCAGATCGCGCTGGAAGTCGAGCGCCGAAGCGGAATATCCGCCCACGGTGACGCTCATGTCGCGAGTGCCGCGAAGATCCATCCCACCCAGCGCCCGCGCCCGCTCCACCACGTCCATCGCCGTGGTGAGCGACGTGGTGTCGGCCAGGATCACGTCGAGCAGGGCGAGGCGCCTATCCGCGCTGAGGTAGGCGTCGACGAAGCTCGGGTATCTGGCCCTCGCCGACTCCAGATCGCTGTACAGCACCGAGAGCGCCAGGAGCGACGAGCCCCGCTGGACGTCCACCAGGCTCCGCACCTCGCGAACCCTCGGGTCGGCGCGAAGCGAATCGGACAGGGTGCGAAGCCCCCGGAGCGATGCCGCCTGCACCGCGCTCCGTCCCTCCGGCACCTGCACCAGCACCCGGATCGGCTGCACGAACCCCGCGACCCCCATCCGCGAGAGCGCGTCGAGCCCCTCGCCCGCCTCGGTGCCGGCCGGCCACCAGTGCCGCGCCGGGAGCCCGATCCGGATCCAGAAGACCGGCGCGGTGAGAAGAGCGATGAGGACTCCGCCGAAGACCATGGCCCGCACCGGATGCCGGCTCAGCGTCCGGGCCCATTTCTCCCACACCTGCGGCGCGTGGTACCAGGCGAGCCTCCGCGCGAGCCACCGGGGCCGGTCGATGTTCCGCCCCAGCACGGCGAGCAGGGCGGGGAGGAGCGTGACGGAGAGCAGGACCGCCACGCCGACGACGACGAGCCCCCCGATTCCCACGCTCCGGGTTTCGATCAGTGGGGTGAACAGCAGCGCCCCGAACCCGACCACCACGGTGAGCCCCGAGGTGACCACGGCCCGTCCCGCCGTCAGCATCGTGCTGACCGCGGCCGGCAGCGCGCGGAGTCCGCGCCCCAGCTCCTCCCGGAATCGCGTGACCACGAGCAGCGAATAGTCGATCCCCACGCCCAGCCCGATCATCGTCGTCATGTTGAGCACGAACACCGACATCGGGGTCACGTGCGCGATGACGCCGATGATGGCCAACGAGACCGAGATCGCGAGTACTCCGACGATGAGCGGCAGCGACGCGGCGACCAGCGCGCCGAAGGCGAGGACCAGGATGAACAACGTGAGCGGAAGCAGCGCCTGCTCCCCCCGCTTGCTGTCGTCGGTGACCACGGTGCGGACGTCCAGGTCCAGCGGCGCCCGCCCGGTCACCCGCGCCCGGTAGGCACCACCGCCCGGCGCCCGGGCGAGGGCGGCGCGCACCGTCCGTCTGACCGGCAGGACCAGCGCGCCGGCGCTGTCGCCCGAGCCGATGTCGAGCGCGACGATGACGAAGGTGGCCTGGCGGTCCCGGCTCAGGAAAGTGGTGTCGCCGGTGGCGGGATAGGAGACGAGTCCCCGGACGTACGATTGCCGCTCGAGTCCGGCGAGCAGGGTGTCGAGGACCGGCCGCCCGCCGCCGCTGTCGAAGCGGGCGGGACCCTCCAGGGTCACCGCGAAGAACTCGCCGATCGGCCGGCTGAACCTGGTATTCAGCAGATCTTCGGTGTGCGATGCTTCGGTTTTGCGCTCGCTGCCGCCACGGATGTTCAGCAGCCCCGGTGTCGCCGGCGCCCGGACCGCCGCCACTACACCGATTACCACCCATACCGCGAGCACCGCCCATCGCCGGCGCACCAGTGCGCGGGCGAATCGTTCCATCAGGTTCAGTGGCTCCTCCCGACTGCGTCGGTGTCCCAGGGCCCGCGGCCGGCCAATGTTAGACGTGCCAGGGGGGTACGCGCCAGCCGCGCGGGTGGCCTGGCGCGCCGTTTGCCCCTATTCTCCGAACATGCGCCCCCGCCTGCTGCAACTCGTGACCTTCGGCCTTCTCCTCCTCGTCATCGCGGACCGCCTCGATCACCTGATCGGCCGTGGTGACGAGTCGGAACCGCCGACCCAACGCACCGGTGCCAGCCGCTCCGCCGCGGCCGATCTCCAAGCGGCGGGCGAAGATGTGCATCGGGAAGGGTCTGCGGGCCGGTTTGCCGCCGGAGTGGCGGATCGGGGCCTCCGGTTGGCCGCGAGGGAGCAATTGACCCGGGAGTCCGGCGGGACCTACCTCGATTCCCTGATCGTCAGTACCGATTCGGTGGTGCGGCGCTGGCCCGACAGGTGGGGAACCCCGTTGCGGGTCTACCTCGTGGAAGGCGGCGCGCCGGGCTATTCGCCCCAGATGCGGGACTTCGTCCGGGAGGCGTTCGACCGCTGGGAACAGGCTGGAATCGGAGTGCGCTTCCAGATGGTGCGTGACTCCGCCGCCGCCGACGTGCAGGTTCGTTGGATCGATCGCTTCGACTTCGACCGCGCCGGGCAGACCGATCTCACCTGGGACCAGCTCGGCCGGGTGCGCCACGCCACTATCTCGCTGGCCCTCCGCACCCACAGCGGCGCGCCGCTTCCCGAA
>JACCSE010000403.1 GCA_013813145.1 Gemmatimonadales bacterium | reverse complement strand
GCCCCGCTGCCCCCCTGCCCCCCTATCATCACCTCGCCACGCTTCCCGTCAGAAACGGATTGGTCAGCCGCTCCACCCCGATCGTGGTTACCGGTCCATGCCCGCTATGCACGATCGTGGAGTCGGGGAGCGAGAGGAACTGGGAGTGGATGGAGGAAAGGAGGGTCGGGAGGTCGCCGCCAGGGAGGTCGGTGCGGCCGATCGAGCCGTTGAACAGCACGTCGCCGCCGAACACCATGCCGTGGCCCGCGAAGCTCACGCTGCCGGGCGAGTGGCCCGGCGTGAAGCGAACCTCGAACTCGAAGCCGCCGACCCGCACCGGTGTCCCCGGGCGCAGCTCGACGTTGGGAGGCGGGGGCGGGTCGAGCCGGAGGCCCAGCCAGGCGCCGAACTGAGGAAGCGCGTCGTAGATCGGCCGGTCGAAGGGGTGCAGGTGGATCGGCGCGCCGGTAGCGCTGTGCACCGCCCCCACTCCCATGATGTGGTCCACGTGCGCGTGGGTGAGCCAGATCCCCGACAGCGACCAGGCCCGGGCGTCCAGCTCGGCGAGAAACATCGCCGATTCCTCGCCGGGATCGATGATGACCGCCTCGGTGGTGCGACGGTCGGCCACCAGGTAGCAGTTCTCGGCGAGCTGCCCGTTGGGCAGCGCCACCACTTCCAGCTCAGACACCGACCTGCGCCTTGGCGTCCAGCGCGCTCCGGCGGTCGGCGAGGTACTTCTCCACCGCGATGGCCGCGGTGGTGGCGTCGCCCACGGCGGTGGTGATCTGCCGGGTGAGCTGCACCCGCAGATCGCCCGCCGCGAAGAGCCCCGGGATCGAGGTCATCATGCGGTCGTCGGTGATGATGTAGCCACTCGCGTCGTGCTCGAAGTGCTGCCTGACCAGGCCGGTATTGGGGCGGAATCCGATGAAGACGAAACACCCCGTCACCGGGAGCGTGGAAGCTTGGCCGGTGACGGTGTCCTCCAGCTCCAGCGTCTCCAGCCCGGCCGGGGTGCCTTTCATTTCCCGGACCTGCTTGTTCCAGATCACCTCGATCTTGGGATTGGCGAAGAGCCGCTCCTGGAGCAATCTCGAGGCGCGGAACTGGTCCCGCCGGTGGATCACGTACACCTTCTCCGCGTAGCGGGTGAGGTAGTCCGCCTCCTCCACCGCCGCGTCGCCGCCGCCCACGACCGCGATGATCTCGCCCTTGAAGAACGCGCCATCGCACACCGCGCAGTACGACACCCCGCGCCCCGCGTATTCGGTCTCGCCGGGTACGTCGAGCTTGGTCGGGGTGCCGCCGGCGGTGAGGATCACGGCGGGCGCCTCGTAGCTGGTGCCGCCGGTGGTGGCGATCTCGAAGATCCCGTCGTCGCGCCGAGCGATGGATTCGACGTTCTCCTGGCGGATGTCCGCGGCGAACTTGCGGGCGTGCTCGGTCATCCTGGCCGCGAGGTCCCGCCCGAGCACGTGCTCGAAGCCGGGGTAGTCGTCGATCCACTCCGTATTGAGCATTTCACCGCCCGGGACCCCGCGCTCGAGCACCACGGCCTTGAGCAGGCCGCGCCCCGCGTACAGCGCGGCGCACAACCCGGCAGGCCCGGCTCCCACGATGATGACTTCGAACTCCTCGGTGCGACGCATGCGTTCCCCGACGGTGAGGTTGTGCTTGACTGTCACCCAAATATAGAACGCGGAGAAGTTCCCGCACCTCGTCCCAGCGCCAAGTTCAGGTCAGGGGCCGAGATGGAGAAGGCCGGCGGCCCCGTGGCAGGAGGAGACGGTGCCCACCACGATGTCCACCGACCGGTGCGCGGCGCCGGCCTCGGCGACGACTGCGTCACCGGCAAGTACCGTGGCGACGTCGAACATCCCGACCCCGTAAACCCGATGCCGGCAGGTGAAGAGCACCGGACCCGCGGTCGGCGCGGACCAGCCGAGCCGTTCGGTAAGCCGCTCGAGCGCCTCGCCCATCTCCCAGGTTCGGGGCGCCCGGATGACCGGACAGATCGCGGGCTCGATACAGTGGATCGGGCAGAGCCAGTCGGCGAACGAGACGTAGCGGGTGAGGTCCGGGGCGGCCACGTCGTACGGCGTGCCGGGCCCCGCCGGCAGCGCCCGCCGCTCGACCGGCCGATCGGGCCAACGCTCCCGCGCCCGGCGCACCAGCCAGTCGTACATGAGGTGTGGCATGAGGGGCGAGGGAACGATCGCGTCGGGCGGCGCGCCGGGAGCTGGCGGCGCCGCGCCGCCGAGCCACCGGTCGAAGAAAGCGCTCCAGTCCTCCGCGACCAGCTCACGATCGCCGGCCGGTCCGACCTCCCCGGCGAAGCGGCACGCCGGATCGCGATCCACCACCAGCAGCCGGCGGAATCGTGCCGCGCCTCGCTCCGCGGCCCGGAGCAGTTGCCGCGCGTAGAAGGTGCCGTAGCACCCGCCACCCACGATCGCCACGTCGCCCAGAGCGACGCTATCGGAGGATGCGTCCGCCATCGACGACCAGGACCTCGCCGGTCAGGAAATCGCCGCCCTCGAGCAGGTACAGCAGCGCGGCGACGACGTCCTCCGGCCGGCCCAGGCGGCGGAGCGGAGTGTCCCGGGCCAGCCGCTCCCGCTCGGCCCGATCGTAATCGTCCGGCACCAGCACGGCGCCGGGCGCGATCGCGTTCACCGTCACGTCGGGCGCGAGCGCCAGGGCCTGCACCTTGGTGAGCATGGCAACACCGGCCTTGCTGACCGAGTGCGCGGCGTACCCCGGCCACGGCTCCAGTCCGGCCAAGTCGGAGAGATTGACGATTTTCCCCTTTGCCACCCGGAGCGCGCGGGCCGCGCCCTGGGCGCAGAAGAAGGCCGCGCGGAGATTCAGGTCCATGATCGCGTCGTACTGCTCGGGGGTCGTGTCCTCGAAGCGGAGCCGGTGCATGACAGCGGCCGAATTTACCAGCACATCGAGTCGGCCGAACTCGGCGGCGACCCGCTCGGGCAGCTCCCGAGCCGCGTCGGCATCGGTGAGATCGGCGGGAAAGCAGGCCGCGCGCCCACCCCCGGCCACGATCTCCTCCCGGAGCTCCGCCGCGCCTTCGCCCGAGGCATGATGGTGGATCGCGAGTACCATCCCCCGGGCCGCGAGCGCGCCGGCCATGGCGCGGCCCAGTCGGCGGCCGGCGCCGGTCACCAGCGCGACCCGGCCGCCGAGGTCCATCAGACTTGTCCGGTCGGGGCGCGCGGCGTGATTGGCAGGATGTGTCCAGTGACGGCGGCGGGCGAGGGCGTCGCGAGCGACATGACCCCTTCGGTGATGTCGCTCATCTCGACGTAGGACGCCTGATCGCCCGCGCTGGCGACGTTGTCGCCGGTCCGCACCATGCCCGGAGCCACGGCGTTCACCCGGATCCGTCGCTCCTTGAGCTCCAGCGCCAGACTCCGAGTGAACCCCGCCACCGCCGCCTTGGCCGCGGAGTAAATCGCCATCGGGCTCTGCGGCTCGAAGTAGGCGATGGAGGCGAAGTTCACGATGCATCCCTCGGTCGTGGCAAGGGCCTGGAGCGCGGCCTGGGATACCAGCACCGTCGTCTTCAGGTTGATGGACAGCTCGCGCTCGAGGGCCTCGGGCGTGAGCGCCTCGAACGGTCCGTACGTGGTCAAACCCCCGGCCACGTTCACCACGACGTCCAGCCGCCCGAAGTGCTTGAGCGCCACCTCGACCGCGAGTGCCGCCACGTCCGGCTGGGTCAGGTCCCCGGCGCAAGGCCGGGCATCCACGCCCTGCGCGGCGAACTCCCGCACCCGCGCGGCGACCCCCACCGCGTTGAGGTCGCAGGCGACGATCCGGCCGCCCGCCTGACCGAAGGCCAGGGCAACGGCATTGCCGATCTGTCCGGCACGGCCGACGCCGGTCACCAGCACCGTCTTGCCGGAGAAGTCGAACCGCTGCGCGCTCATAGCGACCTCAAGGACTCCAGGACGATGTCGGCACCCGGTGCACCCGGATGACTGTAGCGGACCGAGCCGTCCCGGTCTACCAGCACCACCGAGCGGCTGATCTCGCGGCCGTCGGGCCTGAGCGCGCCGTAGGCGCGGCTGATGGCGAGTCCGGGGTCGGAGAGGAGAGGAAACGTCAGGCCGAGGCGCTCCGCGTAGGCGGCGTGGCTTTCGGCCGGCGCCGAATTGATCCCGAACGGCCGCACACCGTTGGCTTCGTACTCCAGGATCTCGTCGCGCACGGCGGAGAGTTGGCGGTTTCAGCCGGGGGTGTCGTTCCCCGGGTAGAACAGCAGAAGGACGTGGGAATCGGCTAGAAGCGATCTCAGCCGATAGGTTGGGCCGTCCGACCCGGCCGCGGTGAACTCGGGTGCCGGCTCTCCGGCGGAGATCAGTTGGATCATGAGGCACGCTGCTCCTCGAGGCGGTCGAGCCACTCGGCCGGCACGTTCTGGGAGCCGAGCGACCCGTGACTCTCGCCCGGCCCGGGATCGCCGTGCCAGTCGCTTCCGCCGGTCCGCAGTAAGCCCAGAGCGAGCGCGAGGTCGGTGAGCCGGGCGCGGAGGTCCGGATCGTGGCTCGGGTGCCGGGTCTCCACCGCGTCGAGCCCCTCGCCTTTGAGCCGCTCGAGGAACGAGCGCGTCCCCCGCTCCTTGAGATGAGCGATCGAAACGAGGCCCCGGGCCGCGTGCACCACCTCGGCGACTTCGCGAAATTCGGGCAGGGTCTTGTCCACGAAAGCCGGCCGTCCCCGGCCCAGCCAGCGGTCGAATGCCTTGCCCGCGTCGGCCACCCGGCCCTGCCGCGCCAGAGCGCGCGCCACGTGGGGACGGCCCACCGCTCCGCCGCGCGATTCCTCCAGGACGTCGTCGAACGACAGCTCCACCCCGAGCGATTGCAGCCGCAGGACCATCTCCCTCGCCCGGCGCACTCGGTCGGCGCGGCAGCGTTGCAGAAAGTCGTCCAGGGCCGTGGAATCCGGCGGGAGGAAGTAGCCGAGGACGTGCATCTCGCCCCAGGGCGCGAGGGCGGAGAATTCGCAGCCGGCCACGACCCGGAGGCCGAGCCGTTCACCCGCGGCGAGCGCCGCGGGGAGACCGGCGAGAGTGTCGTGATCGGTGAGCGCGATCGCGCCGAGACCGGCGGCCCGGGCCCGCTCGATCACCGTCTCCGGCGGGAGGCTTCCGTCGGAGGCGGTGGAGTGCACGTGCAGGTCGACGGTGGTCCCGGCAGGAGTCGTGGCGCCCGGCGGCAGCGCCGGTACCCCATCTCGGGCGCGGTCCACGAGGGCTGAGAGTGGGCCAGCAGCTCGGCCAGTTGGGCGTCGGTCAGTTGCGCGAGCGACAGCTCCCGGCTCTTGGCACCGAGCGGGGAATAGCGGGCCAGGCGCTGCTCGCGCTGGGGCCCGGTTCCCCGGGTGAATACCAGGCCGAATTCGTCCTTGGTGTACTGGGTGCTCCACCCGCTGACGGCCACCAGCCACTGCTCGCCGTCCACCTCGATGATCCGTCTCGGCATTTCCTTACGACTCCTCCCACAGGTCCCACGCGTCCGGCTCGTAGGTCGCCACCGCGCGTATCCGCTCCTCCAGCCGCCGTTCGTCGTCGGGGCGCGTCGCGACGGACCGATGGCTGTCGGCGCCTGGGCTCTCGCTGCATTCCAGAAAGAGACCCGGCTCGCCCCGCCGCCGGAACACCCAGAGATGCTGGCCCCGGCTCTCGACCAGCGCGGCGAGCTCGCGAACGGCGCCGAGGTAGTCCGTTTCCGCCCCGGCGCGCACCCTCACCCGCGAGACGGTGAGCGTGCGCGCCATCTCAGACTCCGCCTTCGGGGAACTCCTGAAGGCTCTTCTTCACGTCGGCCATGAATCGGTCGGCGTCGGCCCCGTCCACGATCCGGTGGTCGAAGGCCAGCGAGAGCATGCCCCGGGTGCGGATGGCGATGCTGTCGGAACCGTCCACGGTGATGACGGCGGGCTGCTTCTCGATGGCGCCGACGCAGAGGATCGCGGCCTGGGGCTGGTTGATGATCGGGGTACCGATCACCGAGCCGAATACGCCTGGGTTGGTGATGGTGAAGGTCCCCTTCTGCACTTCGTCGGGGCTCAGCTTCTTGCTCCGGGCCCGCTCGCCGAGATCGTTGATGGCCCGGGCGAGGCCGAGCAGCGACAGCTCGTCCGCATGCTTGACGACCGGGACGATGAGGCCCCAATCGAGGGCTACGGCGAGTCCCAGGTTGATGTCCCGGCGGAGAATCGTGCCTTCACCCGAGACCGCGGCGTTCACGCCGGGGTGGCGGCGCAGTGCGTCCGCCACCGCCTTGGCGATGAAGGCCAGATAGGTCAGGTTGACGCCCCGGTCGGCGTATTCCTTCTTCTTCCCGGCGCGGAGCTGGGCCACCCGGGTGTAGTCCACCTCGAAGATCGTATTGACGTGAGGCGACACCCGGCGGGACATCACCATGTGCTCGGCGGTGAGCTTCCGGATCCGCGACCAGGGCTCGACGCGATCGCCGTCCCAGGGATCGACAGTCGGCGGGGCCGCGGGGCCGCGGGGCAGCGGGGGTGCGGGTGCAGGCAGCGTTGCGGCCGCGGCTGGACGTTCGGCCGCGGGCGCCTCTGCCCCGCTGGCCCCCTGCCCCCCTGCCCCGCTCTCCAAGTACTCCAACACGTCGTTCTTCGTCACCCGGCCGGCCAGTCCGCTGCCGGAAATCGCGCTGATGTCCAGGTTGTGCTCGGCGGCAATCCGGCGGACCAGTGGGGAGGACTTGCGGCGGAGCCGCTCTTCGACGGACTCGGCGCCGCCGTTGTCCTGGGCCGCGGGCGCACGGGCCGGCGCGGGTGGCGGCGCGGGAGCGGCCGGTGTCGCGGAAACAGGAGCCGGTGCGGCCGCCGCTGGCCTGGGGGCGGGAGCCGGCTCAGCGGGAGCCGGCGCGGGAGCCTCAGCGGCAGGCTTCTCCGCCGCGGCGGCTGCATCCGTTTCGATCCTCGCCACCACCGTCTGAACCGCGACGGTCTCCCCCTCCTGCACCAGAATCTCCGCCAGCGTACCGGCGTTGGGCGCGGGGATCTCGGCGTCCACCTTGTCGGTGGAGATCTCGAAGATGGGCTCGTCCCGCTTCACCGCGTCGCCCACCTTCTTGATCCAGCGCGAGAGCGTGCCCTCGGCGATGGACTCGCCCATCTGGGGCATGATGACGTCTATTTTGGCCATGCGTAGCTCTCCGTGTTGGCGAGGGCCCTAGTACCTCGCCATCCATCTCGCCGCTCTCACGATATCCCCCGTCTGCGGCAGC
>JACCSE010000388.1 GCA_013813145.1 Gemmatimonadales bacterium | reverse complement strand
CCACCGTCGCGGCGATCCGGGAGCTCAACCCGCAGTATCTCCGGCTGGCCACTCCGCCCGGCGTCGCGTCGGTGGTGCGGGTGCCATCGGGGCGGGGCCCGGCAACCGTCACCGGGTACGAGGAGCTGCCGGCGGAGCGCCGGGTGACCTTCGTCGAGCACGTCGTCGCCGGGGGGGAGACGATGGGCGGGATCGCGCGCCGCTACCGGGTGAGCAGCTCGCTCCTGGCGGAGGCCAACCCGAAGGTCAAGGCGAGGCGACTTCGGGTGGGGCAGCTCCTCATCGTGCCCACCGGCGGCGGGATCTCCACCTCGGTCGCGCGCCGGATGGCGGCGCCGACGGCGCCGGCGGGAACCAGCACCTCCGGCTACCACCGGGTGCGCCGGGGCGAGACTCTCTCCGGCATCGCCGACGAATACGGCCGCACCCAGCGCGATCTCCGCCGCTGGAACTCTCTCGGCGCCGACGGCCACATCCGCGCGGGGCAGCGCCTCCGCGTGGCTCCTCCGGGACGAAGCGCAACCAAGTCCTCGCGCGACTCCAAGGTCAGCCCACGCACCCACGTCGTGCGCCGGGGCGAGACGCTCACCAGCCTGGCCAAGCGCTACGGGGTCTCGATCGACGCGCTCCGGGAAGCGAACGGGATGTCGTCCCGGCAGATGCTGCGGGCGGGAGTGGCGCTCAAGATTCCGGGCTGAGTATCGTACGTGATTCAGGCTTCGGCGGGGGGAACTGCTGAGGCACAGAGGACACAGAGGGCGCAGAGAACAGCAACTGAGGGGTGAACAGCACACCCACAAAGTTCCTTTCTCCGTGCCCTCTGTGCCTCTGTGGTATAACCCGCCAAAGCTCAGCCAGTACGCGATCCCCGCTAGTGCGTCCCCGCAGTCCCTGGCGCCCGATAGCCCTTCAGCACCGCGTCTGAATACCCGTTCGCCGGGTCGCCGCCGTCGGCGAGGATCTCGGCGACGCGGGCCGGGCCGCGGTTGTAGGCGAGCAGGGCCAGGTGGGTGTCGTGGTCGAACCGGACCAACAGGTCGTTGAGGAAACGGAAGCCGAGTCGCAGGTTGGTCTCCCGCTCGAAGAGATCCTTCTCCGAAACGTCGGCCTGGTAGAAGCGAGCCGTGGGGAGCTGGATCTGGGTGTAGCCCAGCGCGTCCATCGAGCTGCGCGCGGTGCGGCGGAAGCCGCTCTCGATCTTGACGAGCCGGAAGCCGAGCGCGGGATCGATTCCTTCGCTGAGTGCCACGTCGTAGATGTCGGCGGCCAGGTCGGCCGGGATCTGGTACCTGGCCGAGTGATCCAGAATGGCAGTGGCCCGCTCGAGCTGTACCCTCAGCAGGGCCATTTCGCCCTGAGTGGACTCCAGTCGCTCGCCGAGGCTCCCCATCCGGCGGGCAACCAGCCCGGCATCGGGGGCCCCGACTTCATCGGCCGCCTTGACCCGCTCGGTCCAGCCGGCCACCGTGCCGATCACGACGGTCATCAGCAGCAGCAGCCCTCCCCGGAGCAGGAGGCGCTCCAGGAGCGGACGCTCCGGCTCGGCGTACTTGTTGGTCGGTCGCTTCACTGGCCAACCTCCTTCTATGAGTCGTGAGCAGGCCCCTTGGTCTTACTCACCAACTTCACGTCACCGATCACCATCCCGCGATCCACCGCCTTTACCATGTCGTAAACTGTGAGAAGCGCCACCGATACCGCTGTGAGCGCCTCCATCTCCACCCCGGTGCGCGCCGTCACCTTGACGGTGGCCCGGACCCGCACACCGGGCAGCTCGGGCTCCAGGCGGGCCTCTACCCGTGCGAGGTCGAGCCCCAGCGGGTGACAGAGCGGGATCAGCTCCCCCGTCCGCTTGGCGCCCATGACTCCCGCCACCTCCGCCACCGCCAGTACGTCGCCTTTGGCAACCCCGAGCGCCACCACGAGATCGTACGCCTCTTCAGACATGCGGATTACCCCCTCCGCGACGGCCACCCGTTCGCTCTCCGGCTTATCTCCCACGTCCACCATGCGGGCCCGGCCGGCCTCGTCCACGTGGGTGAGCTTCACAGGACCTCCGCCAGGTCCTCGCCCAGCACCGCGAGCAGTAGCTGGGGGTTCACGTTTCCCCACGCGGCCTCCCTCGCGTCGGCGACGCGCTCCATGGCGCGGAGCAGCGGCGCCGGGGTCCGGTGCCGGAGCAGTGCCTCGGGCACGCTCCGGCGAACCGGCTGCCCCAGCGTCGCCCGTGCCGCCTCGCCGAGCGTGTCGGACAGCGCGTCGAGCATCGCGGCGAACTCCCCACGCGCGGCGAAGGCCGGCTGCCGGAGGGCCCGCTCCAACGCCGGACCCGGCCCGGCGAGCACCGCATCCAGCAACTCCCTCGCGGTGCTGTACGCCCCGCCGGCCTCGTCGCCTTCGGCGAGCGCCCCACCGATGGACCCCCGGCCCCGGCCGACCCGGACCTCGAGCGCCGGCCCTGAGGGCGCGGGGCGAAGCCGCTCCGTGAGGAAGCTCCGCACCTCGGCGTCCGCCAGCCGGGTGAGCCGGAGCGGCACCGCCCGCGAGCGTATGGTCGGCAACACCCGGCGCGGGTCGAGCGTCGTCAGCACGAACAGCGCGCCGGCCGGAGGCTCCTCCAGCAGCTTGAGCAGCGCGTTCGCCGCCTCCGGGTTCGCCTCCTGCGGAATCAGGCGATCGGCGTCGCCGATGATGAATACCCTGGCCCCGCCTTCGACCGACGTCAGGCTGGCCTGGCGCTGAAGCAGGCGGACCGAGGCCATCGAATGGCTGGCCATGCCATCCGGAGCAGCCCAGAGGCTTCCCGCCCGGCGCTCCTCCATCACTCCCGCCAGCAGCTCGGCCGCCTCCTCCACCTGCTTGTCCGGGTCCGCCGCCTTGGGACGGGGGATCGGCACGAACCAGTGCAGGTCGGCGTGCGCGAGACCCTGCACCAGGCGGCAGCTCCGGCACCGGTCGCAGGGCTCGAGCTCCTTCAGCTCGCAGAGAACGAGCTGAGCCAGCCACAGCGCCAGCCGCTGCTTTCCCACCCCGACAAGTCCCGTGACCAGGAGGACCTGCGGCAGGCGATCGGACCGGGCCGCCGCGGCGAGTTGGCGACGGGCTCCCGCATGACCGACCAAGGGGTGGAGTGGCATGCAGACAAGGTAAGAACCGTGCCGGAAAAGGCTAGCACTGTCTGTGTAACATCTTTACCCGCAATTGTTTAAGCTGGTATTGGTGCCCGGCTTTGTGAGGTAAAGTCCCCCGGGGAGGGCTGGATTGTGCAGGGTGCTGGGCCGGGGCCCATTCACTTCCCGGTGCCGCCTTGCAGGTCGCCCGGCTCTGCAACTCCTTGCGCCTGGAGGGCAGAGTGCCGTCCGAGCTCCGTTGCCCCGAGCCAGCGTGGGGATTAGAATACTCTCGCTTTCCTTCAGGGCATGCTGCTTTCATGCAGCCCTTCCCGAGTAGCTCAGTTGGTAGAGCAGGTGACTGTTAATCACCGGGTCGGGGGTTCGAGTCCCTCCTCGGGAGTTTCTTTCGGAAAAAGACAGAGTCCGAATGGGGCCACGGTCCGCGACGTCGCGGGCCGGGGCCCAGCGCGCGCTCTCGAACGGCGCGGGGAGCTTCGGCTCCTTCCTCACCGCGCCCTGGAAGTGGAAACCAGCAAAGAGAGGAGTTCTCGCGTGGAAGTCACCGCCGATGACGGCTCGGGTCGTGAACACATCCTCGTCGTGGACGACGAGCCCGTAGTGCGGCGGTTCGCCTCCCGGGTGCTGGAAGAGGCCGGCTACAGGATCGCGACGGCGGCGGACGGCGCCCAGGCGCTCCGAGCGCTCCGGCACGAGACGGACCCGTTCCACGCGGTGGTGTCGGACATCGTGATGCCGAACGTGAATGGAGTGGAGCTCTTGCAGGAGGTCTCGACTGCGTATCCCGAGCTTCCGGTCATCCTGATGTCGGGCTACGCCACGACCGAGCTGTCGAAGCGGGGGATCCCGACTCCGTGCGGCGTGCTCAGCAAGCCGTTCGCGCCGGAGCATCTGCTCGCCGAGGTGCGGCGTTGTCTGGACCGGAAGTCGCCGGAGAGCTCGACCCGCAGCGCGGTCTGACCCGCGGGTTTCTCAGCGCTCGTCTGCGCCGGGCGGTTGTTCGGGGGGCAGCAGCGGGCCGGTCGGCTCGTGCATCTCACGCCGAAGGCGTTGCTCGCGCTCCTCCAGCTCCGCCGCCCGTTCCTGTAGCCGTTCCGCCTGCTCGATCTGTTCGTCCGCCTTGCGCTCGGCGTCCTTCAGCCGCTTCCGGGCTTCTTCCAGCTCCTGTTCCAGGCGATCCTCTTCCAATTCAGGCCTCCTTGGCCGCGGGTAGTCCGGCGCGCTCCCACTCGGCGAAGCCACCGGTCACGTTCACTACGTTCCCCTTGCCGTTGGCCTGGAGCAGGCTGGCGGCGATGGCCGACCGGCTGCCGCCCTGGCAATGCACCGCGAGCGGCCGGCCCTCCCCGAGCTGGTCCAGGCGCTCGGCCAGTTCGCCGAGCGGAATGTTAGCCACGCCGGGGATATGTCCCGCCTCCCATTCCGCCCGGCCTCGAACGTCGATGACGGTGATGCTCCCCTCCCCGAGGCCCCGGGCGAGCTCAGCCACGTCCATCCGGCGAATGGTAGCGAGGGTGCACCCCGCGGCGGTCCAGGCGGAGAGCACCTCCGGACCGAACACGCCCACGACCCGATCGAGCCCGATGAGCGCGAGGTCGCGCACCGCCTCCGCGACCCTGCCGCCGTCGGCCGTCAGCAGATACAGGTCGCGGTCGTAGGGCGCGAGCCAGCCGGCCCAGGTAGTGAAGGAGCCGTTCAGCGGGATGTTGAGGGTGCCGGGCACGTGCCCGGCAGCGTAGTCCGCGGCCGGCCGCGCGTCGATGACGAAGGCGCCCACGGCGAGCAGGCCGGGAAGCCGCTCGGGCGCGATCCGGGCGGGGTGGGAGAGGGCGTGGACCAGGCGCGGCCCTTCCTTGTTCAGCCGCTTCATCGTGCCGAAGTATCGGGGCGGCTCCGGCTGGCCCGCCAGGACCAGTCGCACGAACTCGTCCTCGTCGCTCACGCCGAACGCCCAGTTGAAGCGCCGCTCGTATCCGAGGGTACTGTGCGGAATGGCGCTGAGACCCTTGCCGCAGGCGGAGCCGGCGCCGTGTCCGGGCCAGATCTGGAGCCAGTCGGGCAGGGACTTGAACCGCTGCAGGCTCCGGAACAGGGCTCGCGCGGCGGCCGCCATCGTGCCCTGCTGCCGGGCCACGCGCTCGAGCAGGTCGGGCCGGCCGACGTCGCCGACGAAGACGAAGTCGCCGGTTACCGCGGCGATCGGCTCGGTGGCGGCGGCGCCGTCGGTGACCAGGAAGGTGAGATGCTCCGGCGTGTGTCCGGGGGTGTGGATCACCCGGAGCCGGACGGTGCCGACCGAGATCCCGTCGCCCTCACGCAGAAGGACGGCGCCCGCGGCAGGCGCGTAGTCGTAGCGCCAGTCCTCTCCACCCTCGTCCGAGAGGTAGAGGGCGGCGCCGGCCCGCGTGGCCAGCTCGCGGCTGCCGGAGACAAAATCGGCGTGGATGTGGGTTTCGGTGACGTGACGGACGCAGAGGCCCAGCGCGGCTGCGGCGGCGAGATATTGCTCGGCGTCGCGGGTGGGGTCGATGACGATCGCCTCGCCAGCCGTCGCGCAGCCGATCAGGTAGCTGGTCTGAGACAGCTTGGGATCGTGCAGGCGCTGAAGGAGCATGTCCGTGAAGATAGCGGCGGCTAGGCGGACCGCTGGATCTCTACGTCGTCGGGGGGTACCGCAATCTCTCCGTGCCCCGGCACATCCACCGTGACCATGTCGCGGAGCGGGGCGGTGGGCGGCCGGCGGGTGCGCGAGACCTCCACGATCACGCCCGACTTCCCCACCACCCGGGCCACCCCGGAGCGAAGGATTCTGGCTTGCACTCCAGGAACGCAGTCGTTGATGTGCGCCATGGTGCTCTCCCGTTGGGCGGAATCTTCTAGCGGCCGCGCGGACGCCGGAACACGGGCCGCCGGTCCTCGTCGTCGAACTCGCCGCGGGGCCGCTTGGGCTCCGGCCGGGCGGGCTGTGCGAGCGGGGGCGCGGGCGGCTTCTCGCGCCGCGCAGGCTCCGCCTGGACTTCCGGCTCCGGGGGTCGCTGCGCCGCAGGCGACGTGGTCGCTAGGACGCCCATGGCGGCCTGCGCGGCGACCCGGATCGTCTCCAGCGCGGTGTCGAGCACTTCGCGAAGGCG
>JACCSE010000378.1 GCA_013813145.1 Gemmatimonadales bacterium | reverse complement strand
GCGCCCGCACGCGCGCCTCCGATGCTCTGCGAAGGCGCGGGGGATGGTGCTCCCGGAGGGAGCGTTAGCCCGCCTCCAGGTCCCTGCGCGATCCCACCCTCGAAGCGCGCGGCGGCGACCGGAGGGGGCGCCGTCCCCGCACCGCAGCCAGCGCACCGATCCCCGCGCGCCAGCAAACCACAGCGCCCCACCCGCGGTCTCGCAGGGTGGGGCGCCGGTGGTCGGGATCGCACGGCGTCAGCTCAGCTCGGCCTGCTCCACGTGGGGACGATGCCCCTGCATGTGGCGCAGCAGTCGGGCGGTCGTGTCTCGGAGTGACGCCCGCGGCACCACGTCGTCGATCTGCCCATGCTCCAGCAGGAACTCCGCGGTCTGGAACCCGTCCGGCAGATCCTGCCCAATCGTCTGCTTGATCACCCGCTGCCCGGCGAACCCGATCACCGCTCCCGGCTCCGCCAGGATCACGTCGCCCTGCATCGCGAACGAGGCCGACACCCCGCCCGTCGTGGGATCGGTGAGGATCGAGATGTACGGGATGGAGGCCCGGTGGAGTTGCGCGATCGCGGCCGAGGTCTTGGCCATCTGCATCAGCGACAGCACGCCCTCCTGCATTCGGGCACCACCCGAGGTGGAGACCAGAACAAGCGGCACCCGCTTCTCGCCCGAGCGACGGGCGAGCCGGGCGATCTTCTCGCCCACCACCGATCCCATCGAGCCGCCCATGAAAGCGAAATTCATCACCCCGAGATTGTAGGGCAGCCCGTCGATCCGCGCGGTGCCGGTAAAGATCGCGTCGCCGTCCCCGCCCTTCTTGCGGGCCGCCACCAGCCGGTCGGCGTAGTGCTCGAACCGGAGGGGATCCACCGAGCGCAGGTTGGTGTACAGCTCGCGCCAGCTGCCCGGGTCGGTCAGCAGCTCGACGTACTCCTCGGCGCTGATCCGCCGGTGGCGGCCGCACTCCGGGCAGACGTTCAAGGCCTTCTCGAACTTCTCTCGGATGTCGATATGTCCGCAGCCGTCGCACTTTTCCCAGGCATCGGGCGGAATCTCGAGCCGCTCGCGCTGCGACGTACGGGGTTTGCGTTCCTTTTTAAACCATGCCATCACAGCCATAGGAAGTAGAAGTCACCGGGTGAGAAGGCGGAGTCGGGCGTCCAGAACCGGTGGAATCTCTGCCTTTCCCGTCCCCGGCGCCAGGGCCCATGCGGCAAGTCGCTGGAATATAACGGGATACCCGGGCTGGGCGGGCTACCCCCACGGCCCCCGGTCCCGGCCGCCGGCGGGGATGCGAGCCAGGGCGGGGCGTAGCTGACCACCCCAGCGCTGCGTCCGGGGACTTGAGCTGACGCGTATGCCGCGGGGGCGGCGTCCACCTTGTCCGCGTCGAGGAGCGGCAGCGGCGGCTCCGGGAAGATGAGGGATCAGTCCCAACTGGTAGAGCGCGATCATTCCCCTGGAGCCGATGGAAACCATCGCCACTCGCCGCTCAGATGCCGGGCGGCCGACTCATCGAGCTGGAGGCTCTTGACGTTTTTTATCGTCGCCTCCTCAACTCAGCGCCCTGAACGCCGCCGCCGTGGTGAGCCCGAATACGATATGGGGACCGATCGGGACGGCGGCCTGGGACCTGGACTGCTGGCTCGGGGCGGGCAGCACACCGAGCTTGGGCAGGAGCCCGAACTTAGGAAAGTTCAGCGAGTATAGAATTCCGCCGAGGAGCAGTCCGTGCAACGCGTCGGGCGGGTGGAAGCGGCTCTGGACCATGCCGAAGACCGCGCCCCAGCCCGCCATGGTTCCGCCGTAGAACGCGGCGGCCCCCGCGGACGCCTGGGCGTCCGTGAGCTGGATGTCGCGCTTTTCGGCGATCGCCTCGACCGCCCCTTTCGTCGGCGAGCCCAGCCGCTCCTCTGCGGGAAGCAGCTTCTGCTCCGCTTCCCAGACCAGCTTCATCGCCAAACCCCCGAGGCTCGCGGCGAGCGCACCCTTGAGAGCCGCCTCGCCGAGACTCATCCGGCCGTTCTTTTCCTCACCGTGTCCGGCGTGTGACATTGCTGCCTCCTCTTGGTGACCGGTCGTGCTTTCTGTCTCTAATTGCGGAATGGGACCGCTTGTGGGAGCGTGTGGATGCGGCAGGCCCGCGACGTACGGCGGGGCGTGCTTGCGCCCCAGTCCGCATCCATAGCCCTGTCAACGCGCGATGGTCGGTGATCCGACGCACACCCGGCCAACCTGCCGGGGGTAGGTGGCGATCTCGTCGTCCAAGAAGTCTGCCGGCGATGCCGCGGCTCCCGAGCGCACCAGGGTGGGAGAATAACCTCGTGGAGACCGTCGCCTTGGTGCGGGATTTTCTCGGAGGCCCGGAGCAATCGCCGTCGATCACGGGCTCTCGATTGAGGAGGCGGACATCTTTGCGCCCGTTGAGCGTGTGCGGCGGTTCACCACGAAGCGCACAAAGGACACGAAGGGTTCACCCCAAAGACCTCAGTCCTGAACTCCTCTGGAGCGGAATGAGACGAATGGTGGTTGGCTGAGGAGCCCTCTGTGTCCTTCGTGCCTTCGTGGTGAACAGCGGCAGGCGCTCAGCGTAAGAGACTGAGCGCCGTTAACCCACGAAGGTATCCGGAGGAAGCTCAGCGACGGACGGCCTTGGTCTCCGGAGTGACGCCCATCAGGCGACTGACACTCAAAAATCGGTATAGCCGGACTGTCTCGAATCGTACGCCACCCGGAAGGCGAGCCCCAGGCAGATGGCGCAGATGATGAAGAACGATCCGCCGTAGGAGAAAAACGGCAGTGGGATGCCGGTGATCGGCATCAGGTTCACCGTCATGCCCACGTTCTCGAAGACGTGGGTGAACAGGATCCCCAGGACGCCGAATACCACCAGGCTGCTGTATGGGTCGGTCGCCCGGCGGGAGATCCGCACCAGGCCCAGGAAGAGCGCCAGGAACAGCC
Source organism: Gemmatimonadales bacterium (assembly GCA_013813145.1). GTDB lineage: Bacteria > Gemmatimonadota > Gemmatimonadetes > Gemmatimonadales > GWC2-71-9 > CAVVWJ01. Next base: position 1,645 of record JACCSE010000378.1, on the reverse strand, counting down.
CCAGGGCCACGGCCACGCCGAGGAAACCCAGCTCCTCGCCCACGATGGGAAAGATGAAGTCGGTGTGCTGCTCCGGGAGGAAGGCGAGCCGCTTCTGCGGTCCTTCCGTGTAGCCGGTGCCGAACCATCCCCCCGACCCGATCGCCACTCGCGATTGAATGGCGTGGTATCCGGCCGCCCGGGGGTCCACTTCCGGATTGAGGAAGGTGAGGAGCCGGTTCTGCTGGTAGGGGGCCAGCCGCTTCCACAGCGGCAGCGCGATCGCTCCCATGGCCACGTTGAGCGACCAGACGATCAGCGAGTCGCTGAGATAGGGCCGCCAGAGAACCAGCAGGCCGGTGAACAGCACGATCCACGCGCCCCAGGCCCAGTCCGAGAACGCCAGCAACAGGCTGAGCACCGGGGAGGCCAGCAGGAAGAGCAGCCGGGGCCGGACGCCGGCCCAGAACAGCATCGCGAACAGAATGCCGATGAATACGATCGCGCTGCCCAGGTCGGGCTGCTTGAGCACCAGCAGGAACGGCACCCCGACGATGAGTCCGGGGCCGAGCAGATCGCGCAGGGAGCGCGGCGGCTCCTTCCGGCTGGACAGATAGCGGGCGAGCATCAGCACGGTCGCTACCTTGGCCAGCTCCGACGGTTGTCCGATCTGTTGCCCGCCGATGCTGAGCCAGCTCTTGCTGCTCTGGGCCGTACCCGCGCCGGTCCCGACCGCGAGCACCACCCCGAGCAGGACCAGGCTGAATCCGTAGGCCGCCGGGGCCAGCCACTCCAGCAGCCGGGGCGAGACGTGGAAGACGACCCACGCCACCACCATCCCGATCCCCACCCAGACGAACTGGCGGAACCAGACGCCAGCCGCCCGGGTCGGTACGTCGGTCTGTCCCGCGGAGTACAGGGTGAAGAGGCCGAATGCGATGAGCGCGACGCTCGCCATCAGGAGCTGCCGGTCTACGCTCGGCGTTCTCACTGGACCGGTTCCGCCCGCCGGACCGAGTCGAGCGTCCGGGCTGCCGCGGCCGAGTCCGGATCCAGCTCGATCGGGCGGGGTGCCGTGTCCTGGGGCGGCACCGACTCGTCCACCAGCACCTTCACCTTGATGGTGCCCACGGTGTCCGGGCCCAGCAGGTAGCGGGTGAGGGCACGAACGACGTAGGGCGCCACCGTGGTTCCGTGCTCGCCGAACTCCATGATGCCCCCCACCACCAGCTCGGGCTTGTCAGCCGGGGCGAACCCGATAAACCAGCCGTGGTCCTTGCCGTGGGGGTTCTGCGCCGTACCCGTCTTGCCCGCCACCGCGAGATCCTTCCTCCGGGAGCCGGCGGCGGTTCCCCGCTCCACCACGGCGATGAGCGAGTGGCGCAGTCCGGCCAGTTGGCCGGGTGTGAGCCCCAGGTCCCGCTTTTCCGCCGAAGTGGGGCGGACGACGTACGGTACCGACGCGCGTCCGTCGGTGGAGGCCAGACCCTCGTAAAACTTCATCATGTTGATCAGGGTCTGGGTGTTTTCCCCCTGCCCGATGGAGAAGTTCAGCACCGTCGCGGGCGGGCTCCAGTTGCGGGGGCCGTAGAGCCGGTCGAAGTACGCCGTAGAGGCGGGGTAGATCGGAGCCTTCTCGTTCTCCAGGTCGATGCCGCTCTTGTCC
>JACCSE010000352.1 GCA_013813145.1 Gemmatimonadales bacterium | reverse complement strand
GTGCGGAGCAGCGTCGCCGCGGCGCCGAGGCCGCGGAGGGCGCGGGCGAGTCGCTCGGCGCCGGGCCCTTCGATCTCGGCGACCTCTTCCCCGACGGCGGCGCGGAGCGCCGTGGGAGTGTCGTCCGCGACGACGCGGCCGCGCGAAAGCAGGACGACGCGATCCGCCGGCTCTGCCTCGGCCATATAGTGAGTGGAGAAGAGCACCGCGGTCCCGTGCTCCCGCCGCTCGGCCGCGAGGATGCTCCAGATCCGTTCGCGGTGCTCGGGGTCGAGCCCCACGGTGGGCTCGTCGAGGATCAACAGGTCGGGTTGATGCAGCGTCGCGCGGGCGATGTCCACCAGGCGCCGCCAGCCGCCGGAAAGCTGCCGGGCCGGCTGGCGGACGCGGTCGCTCAGGCCGATGCGCCCGATGGCGTCGGACACAGCGGCGCGCGCGAGCCTCCCGCCGAGGCCGGCGAGGCGTGCCGCGAACAGCAGGTTCTCCTCGACGGTCAGGAGGCCGTCGACGCTGGTTTCCTGAAAGAGCAGTCCCAGGCGGTGACGCACCGCCCGGCGGGCGCCCGCGACGTCGTGTCCGAAGACTCGTGCCCGGCCTCGGCTAGGGGAAAGCAGGGTACCCAGCAGGAGCATCGCGGTGGTCTTGCCCGCGCCGTTGGGCCCGAGCAGCCCGACCAGCCCGCCGCGAGGGACGAGCAGGTCAAGAGCGTCGAGCGCACGGACCCGGCCGTAGTCGCGCCCCAGTCCTTCACTCTCGACCGCCGCGGATGCGGTGTCGGTCACACCCGCTGCGGTTCGCCGGCGAGTATGCGGTAGCGGTACTCGGTGGTCCCCTCCTGGAGCTCGAGCGCGGCGTCGATGATGCCGCGATCGGGCGACAAGGTGCAGACCGGGTCGGTGTTCTCGGCGGCGCCGGTCAGCGCGAACGCCTGGCAGCGGCACCCGCCGAAGTCGACGGCCTTCCGCGGGCAGCTTCGGCAGGGCTCGCGCATCCAGCCGTCACCCCGGAAGGCGCGAAAGGCCGAGGACTCCTCCCAGATCCACTGAAGCGAGCGGTCCCTGACGCTATCGAACGCCAGCGTGGTGATCTGGGTCGCGCCGTGGCAGGGAAGCACCCGGCCGTCCGGCGAGACCACGAGGTACAGCTTGCCCCAACCGCCGTAGCAGGGTTTGGGAAACCGCTCGAAGTAGTCGGGAAGCACGAAGAGGATCTGCATCCTGCCACGATATCGCGCGATCGCGGCCTCGGCCACCACTTGGGCACGGGCGACCTGCACCCGGGTCGGCATCAGACTCGCCCGGTTCTCCAGGGCCCAGCCGTAGTACTGGGTGTTGGCCAGCTCCAGCCGGTCGGCGCCGAGCTCGGCGGCCAGGTCGATGATGGCCCCGAGTCGGTCGAGGTTGGCCCGGTGCAGCACCACGTTGATCGAGAAGGCAAAACCGAGCTCCCTCACGATCGCCGCCGCCGCGCGCTTCTGTTTGACCGAGCTGACGCCGGCGATCCGCTCCGCCACGTCGGTGTCGGCATCCTGAATCGAGATCTGCACATGCTCCAGCCCGGCGGCGCGCAGCCGCTCGGCTCGGGGTCGGGTGAGCCCCAGTCCTGACGTAACCAGGGTGCTGTAGAGCCCGAGGACCCGCGCGTGCGCCGCCAGCTCTTCGAGATCCTTCCGGATCAGCGGCTCGCCGCCCGACAACCCGAGCTGCAGCACGCCCAACGCGCGCGCCTCGGTGAACACCCGCTTCCAGTCTTCGGTGCCGATCTCCCCCGCGGCGCGAACCATCTCCAGCGGGTTGGAGCAGTAGGGGCAATGCAGCGGGCAGCGGTGGGTCAGCTCCGCCAGCAGGGTGGTCGGGCGCTCAGATGTCACGGATCAGCTCCCTCTCGGCCAGTCGCGACAGGTACTCGGATACGTCGGCGGTGACGTCGGCCTGATAGCGCTCGCTCAGCAGCGCGGCGATCTCCCGGATCGTCCGCCGCCCGTCCACCAGCTCCAGGATCGCCTGGCCGGTATCGTTGAGCAGCACCGCGCCCTCGGGG
>JACCSE010000326.1 GCA_013813145.1 Gemmatimonadales bacterium | reverse complement strand
CCCCGATAGTTCCTTCCTACCTCATCCCGAGCGCAGCGAGGGACCTGCGCCGCGGGTATCGAACCCCGAGCCGATAGGTCCCTCGCTGCCCTCGGGATCACGTATCCCCGCTTTCCCAGGGCTGCCCTAGTCCGCCCCGCTCGCCGCGGCCCGTCCGATCCACGTCGGCGGCGTCCACTTCCGGGTGTCGTAGAGCGCAGCATCCAGCTCCATCCCGATCCTGGGCTCGATGTACTCCTCCCGCATCTTGACCTCGCCGCCGGCGAGAAACACCACCTCCAGCTCCAGCCACCCATCGCCCATCCTCCGATACTTCTCGAATCGGGTATCGAGCATGGTGGCGGGATTCTTCTGCGACGGCTCCAGGCTCCGGACGAAATAGAGCCGCTCCTTGTCGATCCAGAACTGCGGGCTGGTGCTGTCCCCCGCCGCGGCGCCTACCACGTAGGTAGGCCTGCCCTGCCAGGTGGTCTCATGCAGCTTCGACAGATCGAACTTGAGTCCCCGGAGCTTCCGGAGCGTCTCGGCGACTGGCTGGAGGTACACGTCGAAGCCGAGCACCAGGAGTGGATGCACCACGGGCGCCGACCGATCGAGATTCCCCCCGCGGAAATCGTAGATCGAGTCGTTCCGGAAGATCAGCGTGTTCATGCTGTCTAGCGGCGCCACATCGATTCGCAGGAGGCCGGGAGCGGTAAGCGCCTCGTACCAGGTCTCCACCGTACCGTTGGGCAGAGTGGTCTTCTGAATGAAGGTGAGCGTGCGGTACCACTTGCCCTCGTATCGGTCGTGCATCTGCCGGATCAGCGCTTCTCCGTTGCGCGGAGGTGGGTCCGCGGCGGTGGAGGCGGGGGCGGGGCCTCCGCCCAGCATGGCGATCAGGCAGAGCGAAACGATGCGAAGCACCACGCCTCCGGGTGAGTGGGGAGGGAAAATCGCGGAGGCGACCCTACGGCCCCGACACGGGCTCGGTTTCTCGCAGCCCCTGCCACGGCCGGCGGGAAAGCAGCTAAGTTGTTGTGGCGAATGATCTGCGCCCGTAGCTCAGTTGGATAGAGCAACAGCCTTCTAAGCTGTGGGTCGGTGGTTCGATTCCACCCGGGCGCACTCGTTTTCCTCCATCCCCCAGCCCAACATACCTCGTCGCACCGTGCCGGCATTTCCCCCGCGTGGGGTGAGTTGAGACACGGCGCCCCCCGCGTCTGCCGGACAGTATCCCTGGGGCGAATGATGGCCGCCCATGACCGCTGGGAACACCCACTGGTTTCCCCAGGGCCCCGCCTTGAGTTTCGGAGCGCCCCTCCTGGTTGACTTCTCACGACTCCTCCCACGCATGCTGGAGGAGAAGGATATCAATGCTGACCATTCAAGCGAGGCGCTACAGCCGCCTCATTCTCCTGTCGCTCCCCGTGCACCTGCTGGTGAGCTCCTGCTCTGACCCGATCCAGCCTCCCGAGCAGGACGCCGGGAGCGCGGTCGCCTCCGCGCCAATCGCAGCCGAAGTCGGACGCACTCGGATCGCCATCGACGGTGCCCGCTTCAGAATCAACGCGGCTCTCACCTACCCTGGCCAGCCGGCCGAGGGGAAGCTGATGAACGTTCGCATGGTCAATGCGGTCTTCGAGGACCTCGGCCGACCGCAGTTCAATTCCGCGTCTAATACGGATGAGTTCGTCAGCCGAATGCGTGAGTACGTGTCGCTGGGAGCGCGGGCATTCACCGTCTCGCTCCAAGGCGGGTACCCCGGGTACGAAGGGGCGGTGAATTCCGCCTTTCTGGCGAACGGTGACCTGAAATCCGGCTATCTCGCGCGAGTGGCTCGGGTCATTGAAAAGGCGGATGCCCTCGGTGCCGTCATCCTCCTGAGTCTCTATTACCAGCGGCAAGACCAGTATCTGCGGGACGAGCGCGCGGTGCGGTCCGGGGTCGTCAACGTGGTCGACTGGATCAGGCGCAAAGGCTACCGGAACGTTGTCCTGGAGATCGCCAACGAGTATGGCCACAGAGGCTTCAATCACGCGATCCTGCGCTCCGATGACGGGGTCGCCAGCCTCATTCGACTGGCGAAGGACAAGCTTCCCTCGCTATATGTATCGGCCAGCTACGTGGCGAACGGCCGGGCGACGCCCAAGGTAGTGGCGGCCTCGGATCTCATTCTCACGCATTTCAACGTCCTCTCGATTTCCGACATCCCTGCCCGCGTGCGTGCGCTCAAGACCACCTATCCCAATAAGCCCATCGTCTGTAACGAGGATGATCGGACCGGCTCCCAGGCGGCTGCCGCGGCACGAGCGAGCGTCGGCGCCGGAGCCTCTTACGGGCTCATGCTAAATAGGAACCAACACTACCCGTTCTACTTCCAGGGGCGGCAGGACGATCCCGCTGCCTACGGCGAATACATCGCCCTGACGCGCTAGCTCATCGGTCTCCCTGGGGCGGGCGGTCTCCTGCCCCAGCGGCCGCGGGCCGTCACTCCTCTTTGCGTGGGGTCCGCGTCGCCTGCTCCTCCTGCTCTTCGTAGAACTCCTTCGCCGCTTCGTCCCGCGGCGCCCGGCCGCTCTCCCGGATCACCTCTTCCTGCTTCTCCTCCGTCATTCCCGTCACGTCGTCGTTCTGCAGGGCGGGCACGCCTTCCTGTCGCTTGTCAACCATGACTCGGTCCTCCGTCTGGATGGCTTCGTGGTACTGTCTGGAACCTGACGGCAATATCTGCCGTCAGACTCGGGCGAGGAGTGACCGTGGACACCGACGCCCCGGAAGGAAATATTGCAGCGCCATGCCAATCTCATCCGAGGTCCCAGGCCCCTCCGAACGGTCCCGAGGCGTGAGCCTCGCCCTGGCGGCACTGCTGGGGCCGTTCGGCGCCCACCGTTTTTATGTTGGAAAGCACGGCACCGGCGCGCTCATGCTCGTCACCATCGGCGGACTGGGCATCTGGTACCTCTACGATATCGTGACCATCCTCGGTGGCTCCTTCCGGGACGCCTCCGGCCGGCTGGTGAGCCGGTGGGAGCCGGAAGACGCCGTCGCCAACCCCAGCGCTCCCGAGGCGCTGGTCGAGGAGGTGGACGCGCTCCGGTCCGAGGTGGCCGAGCTGGCCGAGCGGCTCGATTTCGCCGAACGGCTACTGGCACAGCCCCGCGGCGCCGACCCCCCGAGTATCCCCGTCCGGCGCAGTTGAGCGATGGCTGTCCATTCTCCTGCCGGGCGCCTCCTGCCGCGGCGGGACGAGCTGCGCGCCATGCTCCGCCTCGCGCTCCCTGTCGTCATCATCCAGGTCGGCATGATGGCGATGGGGGTGGTGGACACCATCATGGTGGGCCACGTCTCCGCGCGAGCCCTGGCCGCGGTGGCCCTCGGCAACCTTTACTTCTTCGGACTGGCCGTCTTCGCGATGGGCACCCTCCTGGTGCTCGATCCGGTCGTCGCCCAGGCGGTGGGGGCAGGGGACGAACCGGCCATCGCCCGAGGAATGCAGCGCGGAGTGCTCCTGGCCAGCCTGCTGACGGTTCCGGCCGTGGGCCTCCTGATCGCGGCCGAAGGCTTCATGACGCTGGCCCGCCAGCCGGCAGAGGTGGTGCCCGTGGCCGCGGCCTACGCGGTGCGATTGGCGCCGGCGATCCTGCCGTTTTTCGTCTTCATCGTATTTCGGCAGAGCCTCCAGGCCATGCGGCTCACCGTCCCGATCGTCATCGCCATCGTCGTCGCCAATCTGGCCAACGCGGCGCTCAACTGGATTCTGATCTTCGGCCGGTTCGGCCTTCCCGCGATGGGCGTGGAGGGCTCCGCCTGGGCGACGACGATCAGCCGGTGGCTGCTCGCTCTTCTGCTGGTGGCACTGGTACACCGCCGCCTGTCGCCCTACCTCTGGCCGCTCCGGCCGGAGATCTGGGAGCTCGCCCCGCTCGGCCGCATGCTGCGCTTAGGCGTGCCGATCGGCTGTCAGTACGTGCTCGAGTTCGGCGCCTTCGCGCTGGTGGCGTTGATGATGGGCTGGCTCGGAGAGATGGAGATGGCGGGCCACCAGGTCGCCATCAACCTGGCCTCGCTGACCTTCATGGTACCCCTCGGCACCTCGGACGCCGCGTCCGTTCTGGTGGGACAAGCGGTCGGGCGGCAGGACCCGGACGCAGCCCGCGGGGCGGCACACTCGGCGCTGCTCTGCGGGGCCGGCTTCATGACGTTCACCGCCGCGGTGTTCCTGGCGCTGCCCGGCCCCCTGGCCCGCCTTTACACCGACGACGTGTCGGTCGTCATGCTGGCCGCCACGCTGATCCCGCTCGCCGGCGTTTTCCAGGTGTTCGACGGTCTCCAGGCGGTGGGCGGAGG
>JACCSE010000323.1 GCA_013813145.1 Gemmatimonadales bacterium | reverse complement strand
TCCAGCGCCTCTTTCTGGGCGCCCTCAATCGCCGCAATGCGCTTGCGGAGTTCCAGCCGGCGGGTCTGGCTCTTTTCGTCGTCACCGGCGATCTGGGCCAGTTCGGCGCGGGACGAGGCCAGGATGTTGGCGAGCGCTTGTTCCTCCCGTACCTGCGCTTCGCCGAGCGACAAGAGCGTGGTGAGCCGCTCGATCCGGCCTTCCTCGACGTCCTTGGCGAGCTTCCCCTCTTCCTTGACCCCGGCCTGGATCAGCTTGCTGGTCGCGACCAGCTCTTTCTGAAGCCGGACCATATCCAGCCCGATCAGTTCAGCGGCACCGACCGCCGCGGCATTACCGGAGCGGATGAGTAGGCTCACCACCCGCTGCATCTGGGCGATCTTGGCCGTGATCCGCCCGACCTCCTCCTCGGCGGCGGCGGTCTGCGAGCGGGCCGCTTCCTGCGGGTTGCGCTGCTGTTCCTGGAGCTGGCGGAGCGAGGCGAGGTGCTTGTCGGATTCCTCCTTGGCTTTCCGGGAATCGGCGGTGAGGAGTTCATACGCCTTGCCCACGGCCGTGAGACCGGCCAAGACGGCGATGATGGTCACGCTCCCAGCACCCAGGCCGAACAACAGCCCTTGGGCCAGACTGGTGGTGGCGGATCGGGCCCCGAGGGCGGCTGCGGCGTAGGCGGCCATCCCGCCACGGATCTGGTTGATCCCCTTGGTCGCGCGGGTGCTGCTCTGCGCGATCCGCTGGTTCTGGGCGTTGATCGTGGCGATCCCCCGCGCCATCGCCTCGTTGCCGCTGATCGTGTTCCGGATCTCGCGGGAGAGGGTCTGGGCCTGCCGACCGGATTCCGCGAAGGCGCGGCTCATCCGGGCCGTCACGTCGGCCGCCCGAGCCGCCTCCGTCGCCAGGGCCCGCGCCTGGGTGGCCGACTCGGCGAGCCCAGCCTGCATCCGGGTATTGCCTTCAAGCGTCGCGCGGATAGCCTGCGACAGCGTGGTCTGCTGCGCCGAGGCCCCGGCGAATCCTGCCGCCATCTGCTGTGCGCCGGTCATCACCTCGACGGCGCTCTGGGCGAATCGCTGGTTCTCCTCGGAGATCGTCCGGAGCCCGCGGGCGAACAGTTCCGCGCCGCTGGCCGACTGGGCCATGCCGGCGGCGATGAACGACACCTCCTGGTTGAGCCGCTGAGTCGCCTGGGCCGCCTGAGCTTGCTGGGCCTGGAGCGTCCGGAGGCCGCGGGCAAACACCTCGGTGCCGCTGGTCGCTTGGGCCAGGGTGCCCGCCACGGCACTCACCGGCCTGGTGAGGTCACGGACACTCTGGCCCAGTGCGGCATAGCCCGACGCGGCCTGCGTCACGGCAGCACCGCTCTGGCGGCTCGCCTGCTGGAGTTCATCGAGGAGGAGTTCCAGGGCGTGCGCCTGCTCCACCGTGGTGGCCATCTCGGCCCCGGCCTGCTCAATGCCCCGGATCAACTCATCGAGGACGGGGCCTGACTGCACGGCCCCACTGAGGCCCGCCAGCTCCGCAGCGAGCCCCTCGACACCTTGGGCAGTGCGGGTGATCTCCCGCTGGAAATCCGAGGTATCGGCGCCGATGCCGACGATCAGTTCTTCACGGGCCACTAGAAGCCTCACATACGAAAGCGAGGGCCGTCACTCCTCTGGTGGGAGTGTACGGCCCTCGGTGGGCGCGTTCGGCGATGTGGTGGTGCGCTACAGCATGAAATCTACTTTCCGACCGAGGCTATGAACAGAGCGGAGCGACGTTGGGTAGTGGCCCAGTTTCAGCGTAACGTTGAGAATGGCCGCTAGGGATGCGGTTGGCGGCTCCGGTAGAACCGGACTTCGGCGGCCTCTATGGTTGCCAGTCCTTCGTGGATCACCGGGTCAATTTCCGCGAGGAACGCTTCCAGTTTCTCCCGGGTATCCACGATTTCCACTACAATCGGCAGGTCGAGGGACAGGCGCTCAATCTTGAAGGTGTGCAGTCGGCTGTGCGCCCCGAATCCCATCAACCCCCGCAGGACAGTCGCCCCAGCTAACCCGCGCTCGCGCGCTTGCAACACCAGCCACTCATAGAGCGCCCGCCCTTCGTGCTTGTCGTCCTCCCCGAGGAAGATTCGCAGCAACGATCCCGCTTGTGGCAGCACCATACGTTACCCCCAGACGGCATGGGCGAGCAGGCGACCGAGCCAGACCGCCACGAGCCCGAGCCCCACACTGAGCACGACGTTGCCAACGGCGACCAGCAGAGCGCCGTCCCGCATGGCGCTCACCGTCTCATTGGCGAAGGTTGAGAAAGTGGTGAAGCCACCGATCAGTCCCACCACGATCATGGCGCGCGTGTCGGCGTCGAGGAACCCCCGGGCCTCGCTCAACTCGGCCAATACGCCGATACCGAGGCATCCGAGCAGATTGACCGCCAGGGTGCCCGCTGGAAACGCGGAGCCGCCCTGGCCAGTCTGGACCAGACCGGCGAGCAGGTAGCGGAGGATGGAGCCGACACCACCCCCCAGTCCGATCAGCAGCAGTCGCACGACAGCCCCTAGGATGGCAGATGAGATGACAACGCACTATACGTTGGACGGGTCCGGGAGTGTGACCCGGAAGATGCCGCTGTCGGCCGCCGGCGTGTCGTCCATCGCGTAGGCGAGCCACTCGGCCTCACCCACGACGGCCAGCGCGATGTCGGGCGCTG
>JACCSE010000316.1 GCA_013813145.1 Gemmatimonadales bacterium | reverse complement strand
GCTCGGGATGACAGCTTAGTCGCTCGGGATGACGGATTGGCGCTACTCCTCCTCTACCACCCCCCCAAACTCCTGCGACCAGCTGATCATCACTCCGCCCCACAGCTTCGCGTCACTGTCGAGCTCGCTGGGTGAAGTGACCTTGGTCGCGTCGTCGGCGTTGAGCACCAGACGAAGCTGCGGCGTGAAGGCTAGCGCTCCCGCCGCGAACGATATGCCGGCCGACAGATCGACGTGGGTGAGACCGTTGTCCTCGAAGTTGAACCTGTTGGTGCAGGTCTCAGCCAGGATGTTCCCCTCGCAGTCCTGACCCGCACTGAAGCCGGCGAGCGCCCCCAGATCGATCGACAGGTTCTCGCCTGCCGCGAGTGAGTGGCTCACGTTCCCTTCGATGTACGCCCCATCGATCTTGTCCAGGTCGTAATAGACCGAAAGCGAGGGGCTGAGCGGCACGTCGAATCCAACCGTTCCATAGAGCTCGACCGTGTTGTAGTCGCTGTCCAGTCCCGCGTTCGCCTCGTCGGTCAGGTCGTTCGGATAGACGTACCCGATGACGCCCCCCGTCAGCGTCGCCTTACCGGCCGGAAAGCTCACCTCCGCATACGGATTGAACTCCGAAAGGTCGAGTCCTGACAGCCCGCCACTCTCGCTGATATCGTCGTTCACGTCATCGTACCGCCCGAGCTCGACGTTGCCCCATCCACCAAATGTGACCGACGCATTTCCCGCGGGAATCGACAGATAGACGTCCGGTTGGGCGACCGGCCTGTTAGTCAGGCTCACACCACGCCACACGTACGAACGGAACAGGCCGAGATCAGCGCTCAAGCTCGTCTGCGCCCCGGCGGGTTCGGGTGTCGTGGCCAGAGCGCCGACGAGCAGAGCGGCTCCCAGCACCTTCGCGCGCTTCATGGTGTCTCCCGTGGTTGCGGTGGATTGGAGGTACGCAACAAAGAACCCGCTCGAACGTCGAGCGGGTCGGTACAGCAGTCGCCGCGAATGCGCGACGGACCGACGGCCCTACGTGAAGGCGTGGTGAATGGCGTTGCGGTTGGGATTTCGCGGATGCATACGGGTCATGCAGCCAATGTAGCGGTTCGGGAGCGACCGTCAAGCGGGGCCGTGAACGGACCCCGGCCCCTAGCGCTCGGGGCGCACTCGGCGCGATTCCGGTCCCTGTGCCAGCAGCCGTTCGGTGAAGTCCATGCGCTCCTGCGCCTCGCTAAGCTCCCGCCCCAGATTGCTCACCTCGGCTTCGAGCATGTCGAGCCGAGCCTGGCGCTCGCTCCCGCCGGGGCCCTGCCGCAGGCGCGGGACCCATAACCCGAACGCCAGCGCGAGCGCCGCGTGTACCGTGGCGTGCCACGGCTCGGCTGATCCCGCCGCGAAGCCGGCTCCAACCAGGTTGATGGCGCTCAGCACGACGGCGATCGGCTGCCAGATCCTAGGCTTGAAGGTCATGGCGAGCTCCTGTCGAGTCTGAATCGGTGCTAGCGGTGGACGTCGAAGCCCTCTACGTGGACGTCGAGGTTGTGGTTCATCCGGATGCCCACGATGCCGTCGACCTGGATGCCCCCCGCGTCGGCGGTGTAGACGTCCTGCCCGTTGACCTTGAAGGTCACCTTGGTGGGATCCACTTTGTTGTCCACCTCGAGCAGGTTGGTCGCGCTGCCCTTGCCGTCGGGCTTCTTCACGGCGGGATGCGCCGTCCACCCCTTCGATACGTCGGACGTCTTGGCCCCGTCGCGCCGCTTGACCAGATAGCTTCCGTCTTGCCGCACAAGGAAGTAAGTGTACGACTGCCCCTCGCTCCCCAATTCCTTTCCCCCGAAGAAGAGCCCGTAGCCCTCGGGGTGCTTGGACGGCTTGGATTGGGTGAAGCTGGCGAGCGTGTGGAAGGGGCCGCTGTCGCGGGTCGCCTCCTGATACAGGATGATCGCCGGGCCCAGGGTCACGTGCAGCCCCTCGCCCATCGGGACGACCTTGACGTTGTTCTGCTCGGCCTTTCCGTCGGCCCGCACGGTCCAGCCCTCCGGGGGAGTGCCGGCCCCGCCGGACTGGGCGGCCAGAGGTGTCGCGAGCAGCGTGAGCACGGCGGCGGTGAGGATACGGCGCATGTCTGGGTGCCTTGTTGGAAGGTGGCTATCGGTTGCGATTACCCGGCCTCTCATCTAACCTACGATCCGAATCCCGCCACGGTTACCCGGAGAGGCAGCATGCTGTATTGGCTCGGAGTTCTGCTCGCCACGATCGGCGCGTCGCTGATCTTGTTCGCGCTCGCCTTCGTGTCGGCCCTGGTCGGGGTGCTGGTGAATGCGATGATCGTGCTCATGAGCGGCCCCATCATCGATCAGGCGATCGCCCGCCGTCGGGGGTCGGTCCGACCCTAAGAACCCGAGTTCTCCGGCGTGGTCGCCAAGCGGATCGCGGCTTCGTGGTTGATCTTGAGGCTCCCCAGCAGCTCCCGCAGCCCTCGTACCTTCATCTGAAGCCCGCCGCCGCGGCGAGCCATGGTCCCCATGATCCCGGCGGTGTCCGCCAGCCCGGTGAGGCTGAGCGCGGCCGCATTGGCCTTGAGCTCATCGAGCTGACGCGCGAACCCCCGCACCACGAGCTCGTCGGCGCGGAGCGCGCCCATCTCCTCGATGATCCCGTACATCCGCTGGAACTTAGGCGGCAGGGTCTGAAGAAAGGCAAGCTGCGCCTGCTGGCGGGACGAGAGTTTGACAGCCATACCAACCGAGAGCCGGGTTGCGGAATTGTCGATTTCGCGTCAGGGATTCGACAATCTAATAAATTGGGGTGAATCTCCCATCATTGTGTTTCGTAGGGCAACGACCACTCGACTCAGCCCGTACGAGTCTACTAAACGTATGACGCGCTACTACTAACCGGTACCGGTATGAAGCTCTCGGACCTGTCCATCCGCCGCCCGGTGCTTGCCAGCATGGTGAGCCTCGGGCTGGTGCTGTTCGGCGCCATCGGCTACACCCAGCTCGCGGTCCGCGAGTTTCCCGACGTGGACCCACCGATCGTCTCGGTGACCAGCGTTCTGCCGGGCGCCAATCCGCAGGTGGTCGAATCGGCGGTGACCGACATCCTGGAAGAGGAGCTGAGCACGGTCGAAGGCCTCCGCACCCTCACCAGCTCCAGCGGTGAAGGGGTCAGCAACATCAGCCTGGAGTTCAACCTCGACCGCGACATCGAGGCGGCTGCCCAGGACACTCGCGACAAGGTTGCCCGAATCCGCGAACGGCTGCCGGAGGACGTCGAAGAGCCCGTCGTCGCCAAAGAGGACGCCGACGCCCAGCCATTCTTCTGGCTGGCGCTGTCGGGTGAGAACTACGACCTGCTCCAGCTTTCCGATCTCGGCGACCGGCTGGTGAAGAGCCGGCTCCAGACGCTCCCCGGCGTGGGCCGGGCCCAGATCTTCGGCGAGCGGCGCTTCTCCATGCGGGTATGGCTGGACGCCACTCAGCTCGCCGCCCGCGGGCTCACCGTCCAGGATGTGCAGCAGGCCATCCGGACCCGGAACGTCGAGGTCCCGGCCGGCCGGATCGAATCGGCCCGCCGGGAGTTCACCGTGCGGTCTCTCGGCGAGCTCAAGACGGCGGAGGAATTCTCCGATCTCGCGGTCAGCAACGACGACGGAATCCTGGTGAAGCTCAAGGACCTGGGCCGGGTCGAGCTGGCTCCGGAGGACGAGCGGAGCATGCTCCGGTTCAATGGGACGCCGTCGGTGGCCATCGGCGTGATCCGCCAGTCCAAGTCGAACATCCTCTCGGTGGCCGACGCGATCAAGGCCGAGCTGCCCAGAATCCAGCAGTCGCTGCCGCCCGGGGTGACGATCAACATCGGTTTCGACCAGTCGGTCTTCGTCGAACGATCCATCGAGGAAGCCCAGGAAACGCTCATCATCGCGGCCCTGCTGGTGGTGGTCATCATTTTCGTCTTCCTGCGCAACCTGCGCGCGACGATCATTCCCGGCCTCGCCATCCCGACCTCCATCGTGGCGGCGTTCGCGATCATGTATTTCCTGGGCTTCTCCATCAACAACTTCACCCTGCTCGCCCTCACCCTGGCCATCGGGATCGTGGTGGACGACGCGATCATCGTGCTGGAGAACGCCTACCGGCACCAGGAGGAGCTCGGGAAAGACCCCGAGACGGCCGCCATCGACGGCACCCGCGAGATCGGCTTCGCCGTGATCGCGACCACGATCGCCCTGGTTGCGGTGTTCACCCCACTCGCCTTCCTCACCGGCTCGACCGGACGGCTCTTCAACGAGTTCGGCGTCGCGGTGGCGGGCTCGGTGCTGATCTCCGGGTTCGTGGCGCTCACCCTCACGCCGATGCTCTGTGCCAAGATCCTGCGGGTACCCCAGCGGCACGGGCGGGTCTACAAGATCCTGGAAAATGGATTCAACCACCTGGCGTCGGGGTATGCCCGCACCCTGGCGGTGGCCCTCCGGTTCCGGCCGGTCATCGTGGTCGGCGCGCTCCTGGTGACGGTGGGAGCGGTCTTCGTGTTCCGCTCCCTGGAACGGGAGTTCGTGCCGCCGGAGGATCGGGGCTGGTTCTTCTCCTTCATCATCGCTCCCGAGGGGTCGTCACTGGCCTACACCGACGGCTATCAACGGCAGGCCGAGGCCATCCAGGCCAAGACCGATGGCATCGCGAGCTTCTTCAGCGTGGTCAACATCGGCGACGGCGTGAGCCGCGGAATCATCTTCACCAACCTGGTAGACTGGTCCGAGCGCGAACGCTCATTGGAGGAGATCATCGGCGAGGTGCAGGGGCAGTATTTCGGGATTCCCGGCGTCTTCGCGTTCGCCAACAACCCGCCGGCCTTCGGCTGGGGCAGCCCGGTGAACTTCGTCATCCAGCATCCGGAGTTCGAGCGACTGGTCGAAGGCAACGACACCCTGCTCGCCCGGGCGCAGCAGATCCCAGGGTTGATCAACGTGGACAGCGATCTCCGGGTGAACAAGCCCCAGCTCACGGTCAGCTTCGACCGCGACCGGGCCGAAGACCTCGGCGTTGCGGTGGCCGACGTCGCGACGACGCTCCAGGTGCTCCTCGGCGGCTGCGAGACCAGCACCTTCACCCGGGCGAACAAGCAGTATGACGTGATCGTCCAGCTCGACCCGCGAGCCCGCTCCACGCCGAGCGACATGACCGGGCTCTACGTCCGCGGGCGCGGTGATGAGCTGGTGAAGCTTGAGGCCGTTGCCACCGTGGACGAGGGTGTGGGACCCCGGCAGCTCAATCACTTCAACCGGGTCCGCTCGGCCACGATCACCGCGAACCTCGCGCCCGGCTTCACCCTCGGCCAGGCGATCGACTCGCTCAGCCGGATCGCCGGCGAAGTGTTGCCCCGCGGCAGCAGCACCGCGTTGGCGGGTGAATCGCGTGAGCTGGAAGAGAGCGGCACTTCGCTGTACTTCGCCTTCGTTCTGGCGCTCGTAGTCGTCTTCATGGTGCTCGCCAGCCAGTTCGAGTCGCTGGTGCACCCATTCACCGTGCTCCTGGCGGTGCCGCTCGCGGTGACCGGCGCGCTGATCACGCTCAAGCTGGCCGGCTCCACGCTCAACGTCTACAGCCAGATCGGAATGATCCTCCTGATCGGATTGGTGACCAAGAACTCGATCCTGCTGGTGGAGTACATCAACCAGCTCAAGGAGCGGGGAATGCCGACCATCGAGGCCGCCAAGGAGGCCGGCCGTATCCGGCTCCGCCCCATCCTCATGACCTCGGTGGCGACGGTCATGGGCGCGCTCCCCATCGCGCTCGGGCTGGGTGCCGGCTCGCTGAGCCGGCGGCCGCTGGGCTACGCCATCGTCGGGGGACTGGTATTTTCGACGCTGCTCACCCTGTACGTGG
>JACCSE010000313.1 GCA_013813145.1 Gemmatimonadales bacterium | reverse complement strand
GCTCGGCCCCAGCCGCGATCTCTACTGTATCGAGCTGGTGGCCGCGCCGGGCATCGCCGGTGCTTCCGGTGTCGTCGAGCTGGGCCATCTTCCCGGGCCTTTTACCGTCGCCGTTGGTCCGGACGGGCGGCCTCGCCAGCGGCTGATCGTCTCGACCGCCGGGCTGCCGTCGCCCCAATCCCTCGGCCCCTACCGGACATACGTCGCCTGGGTCGCGCCGCCGACGCTGCACCCGATCGTACGCTTGGGTGAGGTGGCGGGCGGACCCAGCGCGCTGGGAACCACCGACCTGGAGAAGTTCGTCTTCCTCATCACCGCCGAGTCCGCCGGCCGGGCCGATGAACCGAGCGGGCGGGTGGTGCTCCGCGGGCAGTCACCCAGCACTCGGCTCTTCCCGCCCGACCTGCTGGAGTTCTCGCTCGGGAGGATGAGGGAGGGGAGCGGTAGCGGGGGCGAACACCATGGGCAGGGCCACGGCTCGACGGTGGCCGACTCCGGCGCAGTCCGATGGACTACGGTACCGATGCCGGAGGGTCTCACGATGCTGCCCGCCGAGATGGCGCTTCGTCCGGACCTGACTCCTTTCCTGCCGGCCGGCAACGCGCCGCCGGCCCGGCCCCGAGAGGTGATGCGCCCGGCGGATGGCGACACCCTCCGGCTCGAGGCCGGACTCGTGACCCGCACTCTCAAGGGCCGCGAGTACACGATGTACGCCTTCAACGGCCAGTATCCCGGGCCGTTGATCGAAGCGGTGCGCGGCTCCGAGATCATGGTGGCGTTCACCAACCGGCTGCCGCAGCCGACGACGGTGCACTGGCACGGCATCCGGCTGGAGCAGGCCAACGATGGCGTCCCCGGACTCTCCCAGCCGGCGGTACCGCCCGGCGGCCGTTTCATCTACCGGGTGCGGTTTCCCGACGCCGGGGTCTACTGGTATCACCCGCACGTCCGCGAGGACGTGCAGCAGGAGCTCGGGCTTTACGGAAACCTGCTGGTGCGGTCGGCCAGGGGTGAGGAGTACGGGCCGGCGAATCGGGAAGCGGTGCTGATGCTCGACGATATTCTGATCGGCGGCGACGGGCTCGTGCCGCTGGGGGAAGAGTCACCCACTCACGCTTTGATGGGCCGCTTCGGGAACACCATGCTGGTGAACGGGGAACCGGGGTACCGGCTGCAGGTGAAGCGCGGCGAAGTGGTGCGATTCTTCCTGACCAACGCCGCGAACACCCGCACCTTCAACCTCTCCTTCCCTGGCGCGCGGATAAAGGTCGTCGCGTCGGACGTCGGCGCATACGCGCGAGAGGCCTGGGTCGAGAGCGTGGTCATCGGACCCGCCGAGCGGTACGTCGTACACGTGCGGTTCGACCGGGCGGGGACCGTAGCGCTGGTCAACCGGGTGCGGGGACAGGATCACCTGTACGGCCGGTTTTTCTCCGAGACCGACACGCTCGGCGTGGTGGAGGTCGCTCGCGAGCGGGTGGGGCGCGATCTGGCGGGCGACTTCGCCGCCCTCCGGCGCGACACCACCACCACCCGGGAAATGGAGCGCTTCCGCCGCGCCGCGGCGAGAGCGCCGGAGAAGGCGCTGGTGCTCACCCTGGAGACCGAAGGGCTTCCCGCAGTCACCCGGCGCCTCATGCAGCTCGATTCGATCTACTTCGCGCCGGTGGAGTGGAGTGGGACGATGCCGATGATGAACTGGGCCTCGACCGGGCGGCAGGTGCGCTGGATCCTCCGCGATCCCGTCACCGGCCGGGAGAACATGGACCTCGACTGGCGTTTCCCCCGCGGAGAGCCGGTCAGGATCCGCCTGGTGAACCAGCGGCAGAGCTTTCACGCCATGCAGCACCCGATCCACCTCCACGGGCAGCGCTTCCTCATCCTGTCGGTGAACGGGGTCGTCAACCAGCATCCGGTCTGGAAGGACACGGTGTTGCTGCCGGCGGGCTCCGCGGTGGATATTCTGCTCGACCCCTCCAATCCCGGCCGCTGGATGCTGCATTGTCACATCGCCGAGCACCTGTCGGCGGGGATGATGATGGGGTTCAGGGTGGAGTAGGGAGGCTGTCATCCTGAGCGAAGCGAAGGATCTTCTGCGGGAATGGCTCGAGCTACGCGGAGAAGATCCTTCGGTCGCTGCGCTCTGTCAGGTTGACGTAACGTTGAGCCAGCGGCGTGACGGTTATCAGGCGAAGCCCACTAAACGGAGATACTCCATGCGCCCCATCGCGACCCTGCTCGCCCTCGCCTCGCTCGCTCCGGGATCCCTCACCGCTCAGCGCCCCGACTCGCTCGCGGAGGAGGTTCGCGAGTTCGTCTCGGTGGATACCGCCGTCGTCGCGCTCACCGGCGTGGTGCTGCTGGATGGCACCGGCGGCGCTCCCCGTTCGGGCCAGACGATCCTCATCCGCGACGGCCGCATCGCCGAAGTAGGTGCGGCCGGCGCGGTGCGGGTCCCCACCGGTACCCGAACGATGGATCTGCACGGGCACACCGTGATTCCCGGGCTGGTCGGCATGCACGACCATATGTTCTACACCGCCGCCGGTGGCCGGGCGGTACAGATGTCGTATACCGGTCCCCGGCTCTATCTCGGCTCCGGCGTGACCACGATCCGCACCACCGGCGGCCGTGCCCCGTACGCCGAGATCAACACCAAGGATCGGATCGACCGCGGCCTCGCTCCCGGGCCCCGGATTCACCTGACCGCGCCCTACCTCACCGGTGGCCAGGGCGGCGGGAGCATGGCGGTGGTGAACTCGCCCGAGGAAGCCCGGCGGTTCGTCGCCTACTGGGGCTCCGAAGGCGCCACCTGGCTCAAGGCGTACACCGACATCCGCCGGGCCGAGCTCGGGGCCGCGATCCAGGAGGCGCACAAGCGGGGGATGAAGGTCACCGGACACCTGTGCTCGGTGAGCTTTCGCGAGGCGGTCGAGCTCGGCATCGACAACCTGGAACACGGGATGCTCACCGCATCCGACTTCGACTCCACCAAGCAGCCCGACGTCTGCCCCATCGCCGGGGTCGGCGAGATGGGCCAGGCGGACCCGGGCGGCGAGACGGCGAAGGAGGTCATCGCGACGCTGGTGAAACGCCGAGTGCCGATGACGTCCACGCTCGCGGTGTACGAGCCGTTCGTCGCCAACCGGCCGACCAAGGATGCCCGGATGCTTCAGGCGATGGCCCCCGAGCTGCGGCGGAGCTACCTCCAGTTGCGCCACGAGATCGACTCCGCCGGCACCGGCCCGGTGCCGGAGCAAGCACTGCTGAATGCGATGGCGTTCGAGAAGGCGTTCGTCGAGGCGGGCGGGGTGCTGGCGTCGGGAGTGGACCCTACCGGGATCGGCGGCGCGCTGGCCGGCTACGGCGACCAGCGAAATTACGAGCTCTTCATCGAGGCCGGCTTCACGCCCGCGCAGGCGATCAAGATCATGACCGCCAACGGCGCCCGGATTCTCGGCGTGGACAGACGGCTCGGCACCGTAGAGCGGGGCAAGCTGGCCGATCTGGTCGTGCTGAAAGGCGATCTCACCGCCGCCGCGGCCGTCATCCGCCAGCCGGTCGTGGTCTTCAAGGACGGCGTGGGCTACGACTCGGCGAAGCTGATCGCGTCGGTCCAGGGCCGGGTGGGGATCGACTAGGCCGCGCCACCAGCACCCCGGTGGATCGGCCGATCCGGGCCACGTATTCGGGAAGCGTCGCCCGAGTGACCTCTACCACTCCCCCGGAAAGCGGAGCGTGCAGCACCCGGAGGACGCCCTCCGCATCCCGATAGGCAAAGGCCGCGTGGGTCACGTCCAGTCCGGGGATCTCGGTCGCGAAGGCGAGCACATCCCCGGTCTCGATCCGGTCGCCGATCTCCATAATGCGCCCGGTCGGCACCACCCGCCGGGGCTGCCCGTCCAGCCGCCGCTCCACCGCCGCGATCTCACGCAGCACCCCGTCCTCCGCCAGCGCCGGGTAGCTCCCCCGATGCTCGCTCATGAACCGGAGCGGCCGCGCATCGTCCACGCCGCCCAACTCCCCGCCGAGGTCTTCCACCAGTCCGCGCCTCTCCCCGTCCGACAGCCATTCGCTGAAGTAGTGCAGTCGGGATGCGTAGCCCTGGCGCTCCCCGCCCCGGTAGCGCATGCGCTCTACCTCCCGTCCGAACCGCTCCCACGCAGGCGGGCCGTCGTCACTCGCCACGCGAGCCACCGCGAGGCAGGCTTCCACCAGCGTAACGCAGTCGAAGCGGGTCAGCGAGAGCGTCAGCGGCTCGGTGGCCGACGGGCTGCCGCCGGTGCGGAGGTAGGTCTCGAGCGTAGACGGCTCGTACGGAGCACCGACGGCCAACTCGCCGACCCGGATGGCGGCGCGACCGAATGGAGCCTCGGGTCGTGCCAGCCCATCGGCGCGAACGGTGCCGGCCCAGGACGTGAGACGGGTGCGATCCGGATCCGATGCCGACACGCGGCGTCCCGTACACGCGGCGAGGGGGTACGGCAGCACGAGCGCGGCCGCGGCGGCGGTGGCGTGCCTGAGGAGGTCTCTCCGGGAGAGCGGTGGGCTCATCGGGGTGCCGGCTACCGATCCGACCAGACGGCCAACTCGTTTCCACTCGGATCGGTGAAGTGGAACCGGCGGCCGCCGGGGAAACTGAACGGAGGCTTGACGATGCTGCCCCCCGCCTCACGCACGCGGGCCTCGGCCCCGGTCAAGTCCACTGCGAAGATCACGATCAAGACGCCACCGCGGGCCCCCGCAGACGCTTTCTGAAATCCGCCGGCGAGACGCCCGTCCTGGAAGCTGGTGTAGTCCGGCCCGTAGTCGGTGAACTTCCATCCGAATGCCTTGGTGTAGAAGCGCTTCGTGTCGGCCATACTCGTGGAGGGCAGCTCGATATAGTCGATGCGGCGGTCGTGCTCGGCGCTCTGGAGTGGATGCTCGGGCATGGTCGGGGTCGCTCATGTCGATTAGGTGGACTCGTGTCTGGGCTCGGGTCTGGCGTGCGGTCATGACGAATCCTACTTCGATTCTGCGTCGTCGTGCGCGGCCACGATCCCCAGCAGCTTCTCCGCCGCGGCCGGGCCCCTGGGGCTGTCCGCTTCGTGCTTGAGAAAGGCGAACGCCTCCTGCCACGGCTGGCCCCGGATCCGATCGGCCCAGCCAGCCAGCTCCTCGTCTCTGTATTCGCTACGCCGGAGCCGGAGATAGCCCCAGGAGGCGGTGGGGACCAGCGGCGATGCTCCCTCGTCCTCGTCCACCGCGACGAGGGCGACATCGTGCTGTCTGAGCGCTTCGTACAATTCGTCGTCGAACCAGGAGTCGTGACGGAACTCGAGCGCGGCGCGCCAGGTTCGCGGCACTTTGGCGAGAAAGTCGTGCAGCCGCGGCATATCCTTCTTCAGCGAGGGCGGGCACTGGAAGAGGGTAGGCCCGAGCCTTTCGCCCAGGACGTTGGCGGTCCTGAGAAAGTAGTCGAGAGACCCGTCCTCTTCGGCGAGCCGGTTGATGTGGGTGATCCGGCGCGAAGCCTTGAGCACGAAGCGGAACTCCGCCGGCACCTGGTCGGCCCAGTCCAGCAGGACCTTTTCCTTGGGAAGGCGATAGAAGGAGTTGTTGATCTCGACCGCCGGAAGCCGCGACGAGTAGTAGCGGAGCATGCCGTCGGCGGGGAGGTCGGGTGGGTAGAACGAGCCCTTCCATTCCTTGTACGACCAGCCGCTGGTACCGACGAAGATGCGCATGGGGCCTCGGTGAGTGTGGTAGAATACCTTATCCCTCGCCTATCCGCTGGGCCTTGAGCGCGTCCACCAAGTCTATGATCTTGCCTCGTCAGTGTCAGCAA
>JACCSE010000309.1 GCA_013813145.1 Gemmatimonadales bacterium | reverse complement strand
GCTCCGAGCTCCTCTGGCTCAGTCGCCTGACCGAGGAACCGGCCCGGCTCGCGGTCTGGCCCGAGCTCGACGCGGACGCTTCCGCCGCACGGGTGCAGGAGCTGACTCAGGCATGGCCCTGGTACCTCTCAGCCGTGAGCGCCGACGATCTGGCGGACGGCATCGCCTATCGGAACAGCCTTGGCGAGTTCTGGACCAGCACGGTCGGGGACATCCTCACCCACGTAGTGATCCACTCGGCCTATCACCGCGGCCAGATCGCCGCGGCGGTTCGCGCGGCCGGCGGCGAGCCGGCCTACACCGACCTCATCCACGCGGTGCGACGGGAGCTGATCGAATGAACTCCTCTCCCGGTGCGCTCCTGGTCGGGCTGGGCGTCGCGCTCATCCTCATCGGCCTGCTGATCTGGTCGGGCAGCCTGAGCTGGTTCGGGCGGCTCCCCGGGGATGTGAGGATCGAGCGGGAGACGGTCACGGTGCACTTCCCGCTGGTGTCGATGCTGGTGGTGTCGGTCGTCCTCAGTCTGGTGGCGTATGTGGTACGGCGGTTTTTGTGACGTTGACCCCCCGCCGCATCTGGCAGGCTCTGGCGATCCTGGCCGTCTGGACCGCCGTCGCCCTCCTCGCCGCCGGGCAGCGCCACTTCTTCCAAGCCGCCATCGGCCGCCCGGCGCCGTTCGCCGATTCGCTCCTCGGCGCGCTGCCGAGCTGCTGGCTCTGGGCCGCCTTCACCCCGGCGATCCTCTGGCTCGCCCACCGGGTCCGCGTCGAGCGGCGGAACTGGATCGCGGCGCTCGTCCTCCACGGCGCCTTCAGCAGCGCTGCTCCTCAGCGTACGGAATTCCAGCATGAGCGAAGGCCCTTCGCCTGCTAGCGCGAGCCGCGAAGGCTCGGGCATCGGCCTGAGCAACACCCAGGCGCGCCTGCGTCACTTGTACGGCGAGCAGCAGCGCTTCGAGTTTACCGGCCGTGACGACGGCGGCGGCGCCCTCGTCGAGCTCCCCTTCCACCTCGAGCCGCTCGAGCATGGAACCGCTCAAGACTCTCATCGTTGACGACGAGCCGCTGGCGCGGGATACCCTGCGCCGCCTCCTGGCTCAGGATCCCGAGATCGCCGTCCTCGGCGAGTGTGGCGGCGGCGCGGAGGCGGCCTCCCGGATCCGGGAGCACGCGCCCGACCTCGTGTTCCTCGACGTCCAGATGCCGGACGTGGATGGCTTCGAGGCCCTGCGTCGCGCGCGGCCGACGCAGGTCTCGGCGGTGGTCTTCACCACTGCCTACGACCAGTATGCCCTCCGCGCGTTCGAGGCCGAGGCGCTGGGGGGCGGCTGGTCGCCGCCCTCGGCGAGCCCACACCGGCCGTGGGGGAAGGTGTCGGAAGCTGCGGGTGGGCTGACCGGATCGCACTGAAGGGGGAGAGCCGGGTCTTCTTCGTCAGAGTGGATGACATCGACTGGATCGAGGCCGCCGACTACTGCGTGCGGATCCACACCGGCGGCCGGTTCCATCTGCTCCGCGAGCCGCTGCGCGACCTGGAGAGCCGGCTCGACCCGCGGCGCGCAGGGAGCAGCTTCATCGCGCTCTCGGGCTCGGCGACGGCAAGACCGCCTCCGCCGCGATCTCGATCATCAGCTCCGGGCGATAGAGCGCGACCACCTGCACCAGCGTGCTTGCCGGCGGAGCGTCGGCGGGCAGGTAGCGGGCGCGGACCTCGCGCAGCACCGCCAGGTGGCTGAGATCGGTCACGTACATGTTCGTCGCCACCACGTCCGCGAACGTCGCCCCGGCGCTCTGGAGCGCCCGGCCCAGGTTCTCGAATACCTGCACGCATTGCGCCCGGAAATTCCCCGCGCCGACCACCGCGCCGAGGCTGTCGACCGCCACCTGCCCCGAGATGGACACCCGCGGGCCGGCGGGCGCGATCACGACGTGGGAATAGCCGCGTGGCGGCGGGAGGGACGGAGGGTTGAGGGCCCGCCGGGGCGTGGCTTGCGCGTGAACCGCGCCAGGAGTGCTCAGAGCTGCGATGGCCGCGAGCAGAATCGGGTTAATGGCGCGCATAGCTCCCCCTCATAGGAAGGTGGTGCTTCTAGTCGGGTGGCCTCAGTGTATCTCGAATCCGGTGCGCCGGCGAGGGTGACCGCATCCGGCCGTTCCCACAGGCCGATTCGCCCCGTCCCTTCCTCGATTCGCTGCAAACCTGCCCGCTCCTCCACTACAGGCGCGTCCCCTGACCGAAGAGGACCCCGTCCTCGACATCGCGAACCATCTCCGGGGGATATCATGAACACGCTTCGCTGGTGGACAGTCGTGGCACTGACCACAGGCGGCTGCACTCCCAGCTTCTCGGCCAGTACATCGCCTTCTGGCGCAAGCAGCAGGACGGCGATTGGAAGGTGGAGGCGTGGAACATGTCGCCCGCGTTCGTCGAGCCCCGTCCCCTGCCACCCGGCTTTGGGGAGGCTCTTGTCACCGGCCGCCGAGGTCACCTTCCGCCGGTGAGCCGGGCATCGGAGGCTGTGGCGTTGCGGGCCGTGGATGCGGCCTTCTCGCGGGCGTCGGTGAGGCTGGGACAGGCGGAGGCGTTCGGCAGGTTCGCCGAC
Source organism: Gemmatimonadales bacterium (assembly GCA_013813145.1). Classification (GTDB taxonomy): domain Bacteria; phylum Gemmatimonadota; class Gemmatimonadetes; order Gemmatimonadales; family GWC2-71-9; genus CAVVWJ01. Next base: position 302 of record JACCSE010000309.1, on the reverse strand, counting down.
CCGGATGCAATCGTCGCGGGAGGCGACCCGGACTTCTTCGTCGGGCGGGAGGAGATCGTCGCATCGCGGCAGGGAGGTACCGCGGTGTTGAGTTGGCTCCCCAAGCTCTCGGACGTCGGACCGCGGGGGGATCTGGGGTGGAGCATGGGCGAGTACACCATCACCGGTCCGGCGGGGGCGGGGTACGGCAAGTACCTCTCGGTCTGGCGCAAGAACGATCGTGGCCGGTGGAAGTTCGTGCAGGACGCGGGGAGCCCGAATCCGCAGCCGGGGGAGTGAGGCGCGGAACCGCTGTCATCCCG
>JACCSE010000287.1 GCA_013813145.1 Gemmatimonadales bacterium | reverse complement strand
CAGCAAGCCTGGGAAGCGGCCAAGGCGGAGAACGAGCACCTGCAGCCGGGTGGGGTGGAGTGTTAGACGGCTATCGGCTATCGGCTATCGGCTATCGGCTATCAGCTATCGGCTATCGGCTATCGGCTATCGGTCCCGCAGAACCGAGCCTCCGATCCCGCGGACCGATAGCTGATAGCCGATAGCCGATAGCCATTCACCATCAGCCGTCCCACAAGAGGAATCCATTGTCCGACCACGCGCACGCCCTCGACACCACCACCGGGCTCGATCACCGGAAGCTGGCGATCTGGACCTTTATCGGGTCGGAGTGTCTGTTCTTCGCCACGCTCATTTCGAACTACCTGGTGCAGCGGAAGCGGAGCCTGGTCGGGCCGTTCCCACACGAGGAATGGACCGACCCGGCCACGGGGCAGGTCTTCGAGGCGATCATCGAGATCCCGCTGGTGACCTTCGGCACGGCACTCCTGCTCTTCAGCTCGCTTTTCATCGTGCTGGCGCTGCACGGGGCGCAGCGGGGCAACCGAAAGGCGCTGCTGGGCTGGCTGGGGGCCACGCTGGTCTGCGGCGTCTTCTTCGTGGCGATGCAGGTGTACGAGTTCAACCACTTCGTGCACAAGGGACTCACGCTTCAGCGCAACCTGTTCGGCGCGAGCTTCTACGTGCTCACCGGGTTCCACGGCACCCACGTCACCATCGGGGTGATCTGGCTGTTTACCATGTTCGTGCTGGCGCTTCGGCGGCAGCTCCCGCCGGAGCGGTCGGTCAACCTGGAGATCGCCGCGCTCTACTGGCACTTCGTGGACGTGGTCTGGATCATCATCTTCCCCGTCGTCTACCTGATACAGTAAGGACCTCCGCATGGACGCCCACTCGACCGCGCACCAGCAGGAGCAGCACCACCCGACGCCGGGTACCTACGCCAAGATCGGGCTCTTCCTGTTCGTGCTGACCGCCCTCGAGGTTGGCCTGTACGAAGGCACCTACGGCGACAACGCCGGCCGGCTCGGCGCCAGCCTGGAGCCGTTCTTCGTGCCGCTGCTGCTGTTGCTCTCGGCGGTGAAGTTCGCGCTGGTGGCGATGTACTACATGCATCTCAAGAACGACAGCAAGCTGTTCAGCGGCGTGTTCGTCTTTCCGATCATCATCGCCGCGGTGATCATCGTCGGGTTGATCGCCCTCCAGGCCTACCACTGGGCCTTCGCCGCCCTCAAGTGATGCCGCTGCCGTTCGCGCTGCTCCTCGACGAGCGGCCGCGGCCCCTGGTTCCGTACGAATTCGGCTGGTCGCTCCATCCCAGCGTTCTCATAGGCACCGGGCTCCTCGGTGCCTTGTACTTCTGGGGCATCGGCCCGCTCCGCCGGCGCCACGGTCTGGGCCCGCCGGCGCCGGCCTGGCAGGTGGCCTGCTTCAGCGCCGGACTGCTCGTGCTGCTCCTCTCGCTCAACGGGCCGATGCACGACCTGAGCGACTACTACCTGTTCTCCGCCCACATGGTGCAGCACCTGCTGCTGACGCTGCTGCTGCCGCCGCTGCTGATCCTGGGGACGCCGGGGTGGCTGCTGCGCCCACTGGTGCGGCTGCCGGTGGTGCGACGGGTGGCGCGGGCGCTGACCCGGCCGGTCGTGGCCGCGGGGGTTTACACGGCGACGATCGCCGTGTGGCATATCGCGCCGTACTACGACCTCATGATGCGGAGCCACGAGGTACACATCGTCACCCACCTGATGTTCATGGTGGCGGCGACGATCATGTGGTGGCCGGTGATGAGCCCGCTGCCCGAGGTGCCGCGGCTCGGCTATGGGTCGGGGATGCTGTATCTGTTTCTGGTCGGGATCCCGATGCAGATCGTCGCGGCGCTCATCACGTTGGCGGACGAGGTGCTGTATCCATGGTACGCCGCCGCCCCGCGCACCTGGGGACTGTCGCCGCACGACGACCAGGTGCTCGGCGGGCTGCTGATGTGGGTGCCGGGAAATCTGTGGATGTTTCTGGCGATAGGGGTGCTGTTCTTTCGGTGGGCAAGGGAGGGGGAGGGGGGCAGCGGGGCAGGGGGGCAGTAAGGGCGTCCACCACCGCCGCGGCGATGGTGGTTTCGAAGTCGCTCCGATTCGCATCCCC
>JACCSE010000269.1 GCA_013813145.1 Gemmatimonadales bacterium | reverse complement strand
GGGCGGGACCACGTCGGCTGCCGCCACTCCGCCCGCGGCCACCGGCTCCGGCGCTCGGGCGGGCTTCCCCTCCCGGCTCACCGCGAACACGGCGCTGCAGACGGCACAGCGGGCCCGGACCCCGACCTCCGGCACTTTGGCCGGGTCTACCCGATAGACGGTGGCGCAATTCGGACAGGTGACGTTCATCTGGGCGTCCTCACGTCTGGTCCCTGAAGTTCGAGCCTTGTCGCTCCTCACCGTCGGTACCCTGCCGGCGGTCCACCACGAACACGGAGCCCGGGAGCGTCTTGGCATAGCTCTTCATTTCGGTGGCAAGCTCGCTCACCTGCGCCGGATGGGCAAACCGGCGGTGCCGATTCGTAACGATGCCGATCGAGAGCGTCATCAGCGGCACCCGGTGGAGCTGTCCCCTGCGATCCTTCCCGAAAAAATACCCCGCCCGCCGGTCCTGGTCGTTGTACTGGAGCGGGATGAGCGTATCGAAGACATCGAGGATCTCGCCGCAGGCCGCACTGATCTCCTGGATCGGAATGATGAAAATGAAGTCGTCCCCTCCGATGTGCCCCACGAATCCCCGCCCACCCAAGAGTCCCTTCACCACATCGTGGAGGATGCGGGAGAGGAGATAGATGACCCGGTCGCCATCGTAGTAGCTATAGCGGTCGTTGAATTCCTTGAAGTGGTCGAGGTCGGCATAGCAGACGGCGAACTCCTGGCCCGATTCCAGCCGCCGGCGGATCTCACGCTCGATCTCAGTGGTGCCGGGAAGCCGGGTGGAGGGATGGACCGAGACGTCTCGCTCGGTGCGCACCAGCATGGCGTCGAGACGCGAGCGTTGCTCAGCGGGCGAGAAGAGGCTGCTGATCACCTCGTCGGCGCCGGCGGAGAACCAGGCCTGGACCTGCTCGGGATGGTGGTCGGAGGCCAGCGCGGTGACCGGCACGATGGCGGTGAACGCGTCGCTCTTGAGCCGGCGGACCAGTGCCACGCCTTCCGCATGGGACCCGTTGCCGTCCACGAATAAGAGACACGGATGCCCGCGGAGGACGATCGATTCGACCTCATCCGGCTGGCTGAAGACCAGCAAGGGAAAAGCGTTGGCCCCCGACCACTGGCGCACCAGACTGGGCACCGGGCAGCCGTCCGGCGAAAAGAAGAGAATCGTCGGGCGAGTGCGCACCCATTTCCTCTCGTAAGAATTTATCCTGTAGTAACTTGGGGAGACCTCCCGCCCAAGTCAATTCAGAGGAAGTAGGCCCCGACCGCCACCATCCCGTAGACCGCGAGCAGCTGCACCCCCTCGAACCAGTGGGACTCCCCGTCCAGCGTGATGATCGCGGTGACCGCCGTCGCCAGGCCGAGGGCCGCCACCTCGAAGGGGCGAAAGACGAGATCCATGTCCTGACCCATGAGCACACCGGCGAACACCAGGATCGGCGCCACCAGCAGGGCGATCTGGGTGCTGGAGCCCAGCGCGATCTGAAGACCGAGGTCGATCTGCCCCTTCCGCGAGAGCACTACCGCGGCGGCGTGCTCCGCGGCGTTGCCGATGATCGGGATAATGATGAGCCCGAGAAACACCGGGGAGAGCCCGAAGGCCTCGGTCGCCTCGGTGGCGGCGTGCACCAGCAGCTCGGACTCGACCGCGACGCCGGCGGTGGCGGCGCCCAGAATGAGCAGCGCCCGGCGCTTGCTCCAGACCGGCCCCTCCAGCGGATGCGCCTCCCCGCCGAAGAGACGCCGGTGAGTCTTGAGGGTGAAGAGCAGCGAAAAGGCGTAGGTGAGCAGCAGGATGACGGAGACCGCCTCCGACATCCGGACCTCCTGCAGCCGGGCCGCGGCCTCGGGGTGCAACGCGTGGTAAAGCGCCGGGAAGACCAGGGCGACCACCGCAAGGGCCAACATGCCGGCGCTCATACCCGCGTTCACCCGGTTGAACCGAAGCTCGGACTTATTGAGACCGCCGGCGATGAGAGCCAGGCCCATGATCAGGAGCAGATTCCCGAGGATACTCCCGGTGATCGAGGCCTTCACCAGGTCGACCAGACCCGCGCGGAGCGCGACGAGGGCGATGATCAGCTCCGCCGCGTTGCCGAAGGTGGCGTTGAGTAGCCCCCCGATGGTCGGCCCGGTCCGGTGCGCCATGTGCTCCGTGGCCTGGCCCATGTAACCCGCGAGCGGGAGCACGCCGAGGCAGGCGGTGACGAAAACCCAGACCGCCGGCGCATGGAGCAGGTACCCCAGCACGATGCTCACCGGAACGGCCAGCAGGAGGATCTCGCGCCAGGAGAGGCGCATAGGCATTTAGAGTGGCTTGGCTTCGTCGATGAGCATGATGGGGATGCCGTCCTCCACCGGGTAGACCAGACGGCAGCTATGGCAGACCAGCGACTCCGGGTCGGCCCGGTACTCGAGGTCGCCCTTGCACTTGGGACAGACCAGGATTTCCAGCAACTCCGGCGAGAGACTCATGCGGACTCCTTCCCGGGCGACCTACCGCTCGCCCCCACGGGTTTCGGCTCCGGGAATCCGAAGCGGGCCAGCGCCGCGGAATTGCGCCGCCAGTTGGGCAACACCTTGACCCAGGTGTCGAGATAGACGGGAGCCCCGATCAACTCCTCCAACCGGCCGCGGGCGTGAGCGCCGAGCGCCCGAATTGTCTGCCCGCCGCGGCCCACCACGATGCCCTTCTGCGTCTCCCGCTCGACAAAGAGAGTGACCCGAATGTATACCGGGCGCTCAGCTTCGCGAAACTCCTCCACCTCGGCATTAAACGAATAGGGCAGCTCGTCATCGAGCAGGTCGAACGCCGCCTCGCGGAGGTACTCCGCCACGAAAAAGCGGAGCTGCTGGGTGCCGACGTCGTCAGCGTCGAACTCGAACTCCCGCTCCGGCAGCAAGGGCCGGATCCGCTGGAGCAATCGCTCGATCCCCTCGCCGCGCGCCGCGGACACCAGGAGCGAGTCGCGCTCCAGCTTCTCCCTCCGCGCGGGCGAGATCAGATCGGCCTTAGTGTACACGGTGAGTACCGGAGCGGTGGGCGGCGCGGGAAGCTCGGCGACTTGGTGGAACGGCGGCGCCGGTGCGTCGCTCGCGGGGTGCAGGTGCAGGATGAGGTCCATCCGCTCGAGCTCCTGGAGGGCCAGCTCCCGCATGCGCACCTGCATCAGGTATCCCGGATCGAGCAGTCCGGGCAGATCGTGAAAGACGTACTGGGTGTCTCCTTCGGTCCGGAGACCGACGACCGGGAGCCGGGTAGTCTGAGCCTTGGGGCTCACGATAGCGAGGTGCTGCCCCACGATCGCGTTGAGCAGCGACGACTTCCCGACGTTGGGGGCGCCGGCGAGGGCGACGTGGCCGGAACGTTTCGGTGCGGGGATCGACATGGCCTTGAATGTAGTGCCGACAGCGGGACAATCGCGGCCCAGGCGGCTGTCCGGCCTGAGCCGACCGTGTAACGCGAAAGCCCGGCATCTTTTCGGATGCCGGGCTGTGGTATGCTCCCACCGACTCATACGACTCTAGTCGTCATTCCCGTCGTCGTCCCCATCATCGCCATCATCGTCGTCACCGATGCTGTCACCGTCATCATCGTCGTCATCGTCGTCATTGACGCCGTCATTGTCATCATCATCGTCGTCGCGATCCGCGATCCCGTCGTCATCGCTGTCCGACAGTTCGGTGTTGCCGCCCGGCCCCGTGCTACCGCTGGAGCAAGCGCTTCCGAGAGTGAAGAGTGCGAGCGGCAGAAGAAAGAGCTTCCACAGCCTGGGTAGGGGCAACGCCATTGTGCGCCTCCGAGAGGTATCCGGCCCGATAGCGGGCCTTGCGGTTCATCAGAGCTCTGGTGAGCAGGGCCTCGGTCGTCAGGACTTGACGACGGCCCCAAGCGACATGCAGGGGAAGGCAAGTCCGAGGCCAGGCACATCAACTTTGCGCCCAAGTTCTAACTGGCTGGGGTCTCGAAGCTTGAACGGCGAGTGGACGCGGCATCCATGGGAATGTCCGGCAATCGGACCGGCAATCCAGACCTAGGACGCTTCGTCTTCACCAACCTTCGCTGTCCGGGCAGGGTCCCGATC
>JACCSE010000242.1 GCA_013813145.1 Gemmatimonadales bacterium | reverse complement strand
GGTCGGGGGGGCGGGGGGGCAGGTGGTTCGTTGGCGCCGTCCAGGATGTCGCGGGCGAGCGCGATGGTCGGGGCTTGACCGGTGGCTTCGGCGGCCTGGAGGACGCGTTGGAGGAGAGCCTGGGCGGCGCGCAGGGAGTCGACCGGGCGAGCGGCCAGATAGGTAGCCAACCCCTCGTGGGAGCCGCCGAGTTTGGTCTCGAGTTCACGGGCCAGTATCCGGGCACGGATCTCGGCGCCGGGTGGGGGAAGATCCACTACGAGACCGCCCTCCAGCCGGGTGCGGAGCCGAGCCTCCACGCCGGCCAGCTCCGCCAGTGGCACCGCGGAGGTGAAGATCATCTGGCGGCCCGACTCGGCCAGCAGGTTGAACAGGACGAACAGCTCCTCCTGAGTACGGTCCTTCTCGGCGATCAGGTGCACGTCGTCGAGCAGGAACGCGCCGATCCGGCGGTACCGGGCGCGCCAGGTGCCGACCGCGTCGCGGTCGATCGCCTCGATGAGCTCGCCCGTGAGCTCGGGCGCACTGAGACATGCCACCGGCCCGGTGAGCCGGGCCGCGAGCGCGTGGCCGACCGCGTGCAGCAGGTGCGTCTTCCCTACCCCTGAAGCGCCGGCGATCACTAGAGGGTTGTACTTGGCGCCGGGCTCCTCGGCGATACCACGTGCGGCCTGGAGCGCCATCCGGTTGCCCGCCGTCTCGACCAGGTCCTCCAGCCGCCAGAGCGGCGAGGGAGCGGGCGGCGGGTGCGCGCCGTCGCGAGCGCGCTGGAGCAGCGCCTCGGCCGCGGGGAGATCGCCAGGGTCGCGGAACTCGGCGTGCCCCGCCAGATCGGGCGCCAGGTCGGCCGCCTCGGCCTCGAAAGCCTGGAGCCGCCGAACGTCGGACTCGAACTCGGCCAGCGCCCGCTCCGGATCGTCCACCATCTCCCGGACCAGCATCGCCCGGAGCCGCGCCGTCCGATAACCTTCGCCATCCCAACGCAGCGCGGCGGCTTCGATCTGCGTCCGCCAGGCATCGACCTGCTGCGCGACGGTGGCGGAGATCTCGGAGAGGAAGTCGGAGAACTCGTCGGGAGCCAGGGGGGCAGCGGGGCCGGGGGGTAGCGGGGCAGTTTGCTCCGGGGCGGGAGCGGGCTCCGGGGAGCCAGCGACTGCCCCCCTGCCCCGCTGCCCCGCTGTCCCGCCAATCAGCTCCCGCGCCTCCTCCGAGCTGATCGGCCCTTCGCTCACGGCCTGGAACGCGATCAACCGATTCAACGCGCCCAGCAGCTCCCGGACATTGTCGATGCCGAGTGCCGCTACCGCTTCGAGCACACCTTCGGTGAAGGTGGCGCGGCGCTCTTCCGCTTTGCGGCGCAGGATGGCGACCCGGGTCTCGTAGTCGGGCGCGGACACGTCGATGATCAGCCCACCGGCGAACCGACGAATCAGCCGCTCGTCCAGCGCCTCGATCTCGGCGGGCGGGCGATCGCTGGTCAGCACGATCTGCCGGTTGGCGGTCTGGAGCGCGTCGGTGAGGCGGAGCAGCTCCGCCTGCATCTCGCGGCGGTGGGTCAGGAACTGCACGTCGTCCACCAGGAGCAGATCCACGTCGAGAAAGCGCTTGCGGTACACCTCACCCTGACCCGCGGCGATGGCGGCGTGGAAGGCCTCGACGAACTCGTCGAGGGTCAGGTATTCGACCGCGAGCCGCGGATTGATCGCCCGCGCCGCGTGCCCCAGCCCCATCAGAAGGTGGGTCTTTCCCAGACCGGGGCGGGCGTAGATGAAGAGCGGATTGTAGACCGTCCCCGGGGACTCGGCCACGGCCTTGGCCGCGGTCACCGCCAGCCGGTTGGCCGAGCCGACCACGAAGGTCTCGAAGCGGTAGAGCGGATTGAGAGTGACGGTCACGCGACCTGGGTCCCCGCCGCGAGGCGCTTGAGAACCTGCTCCGAAATGCCCCGCAGAGTCTCGAACACCCCGCTGCCGTGCAGCGCGTCGGCGGAGAAGCTCTGCACCGCACGGAAGTTGAGCGCGTCGTCCATCTCCTCGGGGGTGAGGATCAGGTCGCGCGGGAGATCCTGCTTGTTGTACTGGAACGCAACCGGCAACTGCCGCACGTCCACCCCCTGGGAGAGCAGGTTGTCCTGGAGGTTCTGCAGACTCTCCAGGTTGTCGTCGAACCGGCGGGCCTGGCTGTCGGCCACGAACACCACGCCATCCGCTCCCTGAAGCACGAGCTTACGGGTGGCGTTGTAGTAGCTCTGGCCCGGCACGGTGTAGAGCTGGAACTTGGTGGTGAACCCCGAGATCGAGCCCAGCTCGAGCGGCAGGAAATCGAAGAAGAGCGTCCGGTCGGTCTGGGTGGCGAGCGAGACCATGCGCCCGCGCCGGCCCTCCGGCACCCGGCCGTAGACGTACTGCAGGTTCGTCGTCTTGCCGGACCGGCCGGGTCCGTAGTAGACGAGCTTGCAGGTGATCTCGCGCGCGGTGAAGTTGACGAGCGACATTCCGGCTACCGTCCGAAAAGTGCGCGAAGGCTGGCGTCGAGCTCGTGCTCGAAGTTCTCCGCCAGCCGGGGAGCCGGCGCCTGCTCCCTCGGCGCCGAATCCGTGAGCTGCTGCACCAGTTGGTCGAAGAAGAGCTGTACGATTCCCACCGACGTCTCCTGTCCGAACACCACGAGGCCGATCCATCGGCCCCGGGGCGTGGCGAACGCGGCGAGCAGGCAGCTCTGGTGTCCTCCGTGGTGCACCAGCGCCTCGAATTTGGGCGCGCCCATGAGCCGGGCCAGCTCCTCGGTGGACGCCACGATGCCGGCGCCGAGCGCCGCCGCGGTCATGACGTCGAGCGAGCGGCCGAAGCCGTGCTGCGCCACCACCTGCCCTGAGGAGGTCATGAGCAGCGTGAGCCGCGCCGCCGACTCGGCGAGGAACGCCTGGAGCGGCGCTTCGACCCAGGGCTCGAGCGCCCGCATCAGCCCAGGCGCCCGGCCGCGTTCAGCATCTCCAACCGTGCGAGCCCCACGTTCGCCTCCGGCCCGGCGACCGCCACCAGCACCAGACCATCGGTGCCCGGCGCCGCGAGGATGGAGCCGCCCTCGCCGCGCAGGTGAAGGAACACCGGTGCACGCAGTCCCGCGCCCGCGGTGGTGCGCGCCAGCCTCGCCACCAGGCTTCCGGTGAGCGCCGCCGCCGCCCGGCCGTCCACCCCATCCATGAGTTGTTCGGCGACGACCAACCCGTCGGTGCTGGAGGCGATGAGCGCTCCGCGCACGCCGGGCACGCGGGTCACCCGATCCAGCGCCACTTGGGCCGCGCTCATTGCACTCGCTCCAGCCACCCGCGAGCGGCGCGGGTGGCCCGCTCGGCGAGGAGCCCGACGCGAGCCATCGGGAGTTCCGGCTCGCGGACGGCGAGCAGCACCGTCTCGGCGGTCGGCGAGGCGAGGAACAGGTGGGCGTCGGGCGATTCGACCGCGATCGAGTGCCAGCTCCCGAGACCGAGCAGGCGGGTGGCGCGGGCGGCTTCCCGGGTCAGGCCCGCGAGCTGCGCCGCGACCCGTTCCGCCGCGTCGGTGCCGTCGCGGCCCGTGAGGCTGCCCGCGAGGCACATGCCGTTGGCGTCCACCAGCAGCAGGCCTTCTTCCTCGGGAGCGACTCCGGTGAACGGTGAATCACTCGGCGGGACCGGCGGAGCGGCGGGAGCGGGAACCGGCTCCGGCCGGCCGGCGACCGGCTCCTCGGTGCCAGCCTCGAGCGGCTCGAGTGCAGGGGCGAACGCCGCGCGTCCCGCCTCGCGCGAGTCCCGCCGTACCCGGGCGATCGCCTGCGGGACGGCGGGATCATCGGGATCGGCCTCGGCCGCGCGGTGGAGGTGGTCGAGCGCCGCGTCCACGTCGCCCGCCCGGAAATAGAGGAAGGCGATTCCCTTGAGCGCACCGGTGCGCATGGGGTCGAAGCGCAGGGCGTCGGCCCAGGCGTCGAAGGCACCGGCGAAATCACCCTGGTCGCTCAGGATGCGGGCCATCAGGTCGTGCGCGTCGGCCAGGCCGGGATAGCGATTGAGCCCGCCGCGAGCGACCTTGTACGCCGCCCCTACCTGTCCCCGGCGGCGAAGCGACTCGCCCAGCTCCAGAAAGGCCAGGCTGGAGGGCTCGTCCGCCAAGCGCTGCGTCAGGGTACGGATCTCGTCAATCACGGTAGCGGTCGAGCTCCTTCACCAGGGTTTCCACGGCCCGGCCCATACGCTCCACCGAGCCCTGCTCCACTTCCTCGCCCGGGCTCCGGGGCCCCAGCCTGCGCCAGGCCGCCCAGCTCTCCAGCGCTTCCTTGAAGCGCCCCTGCGCGGCCAGGCAGACGCCGAGCATTCGGCGCGCTCCGGGCATCAGCGGATCGTATCGCAGCAGCTCCTCGAGCGCGCCGCCGGCGATCTCGTACTCACCCTGCGCCAGTGCCTCGCGCGCGGGCACCAGCAGCGCCGCCAGATCGCGTCCCGCTTCGGGCTCCTCGCCGGGCCGGGCGGGATCGTCGAGCACCACGACCCCGGCGTTGCTGAGGCCGTAGACCGTGCGGGCAACCTCGAATTCGGAGCGGCCGAGCGCGTCCGCCAGCGCATGCAGGTCCCGCTGTCCGTCCACCGCCGCGAGGACTTCCCACTCGAACGGCACCAGGTCGAGCGGCTCGCCGGCCTGATGATCCGGTCCGGGCAGCCGGGGGACCAGACCGAGATGGGAGACCTTCGACCCGATCCGGGACCACTCGTCGAGCCGCCGCGCGGCTTCCATGAGCAGTGCCTCGGTCGGGAATCGCACCGGTGACTCCACCGCGGACTGGTACGGGGTGCCTTCCTCGAACCGGAAGTAGCCCTCGGTCCACCCGAGCAGCTCGAACACCGCCTCCTCCACCTGCGCCTTGAGCTGGCGGTCCAGCTCGCGGCGGGAGATGGCGCCGAGCGCCACGAGGATGTCGCCCAGGCGGCGCTCGTCGCCCGAGTTCTGCAGGCCGCGGGAGCGGTCGAGCGCATCGCCGGTGATCTTCCCCACCCGCACCAGCCGCGCGCCGATCGGGTGTGGGTCGCTCCCGAGCGCGGCCGAGACGACCCCGCCCCGGTCGAAGCAGATGGTCGCCGCGGTCTGACGCAGCTCGGAGGTGACCCGGAGAACCCCGCTCTTCCTGCCCAGATCGAGAAGCTGGAAAACGTCCTGGATGTGCAGCTCTTTCAACGGGCCTTCGAGCGCCATGGCTCAGCCCGCCGTCGTCGCGAAGATGTGCTGAAGGTCGCGCGCCGAGCGGGCGCGGCTCCGCGCCTGGGCGGCGTAGGGGCCGGCCGGGTCAAGCCGCACCACGCGCTCCCACGCGGCGACCGCCTGCTCGAACTGCTGCTGCCGGGCGAGCGCCGCTCCCTGATAGTAAAGCGCGCCTGCGTGCTCCGGATCGAAGCGCAGCACCCGCTCGAACCCCTCCAGTGCCTGGATCGTGCGTCCGTCTTCGAGCAACGCGCGGCCCAGCGCGGTGAGCGCCTCCAGGTCCCAGGGGTCGGCCTCGAGGAAGCGGACCAGCACGATGATCGCGGCGCGGGGGGACTCGCTCCGCCGCACCAGGTCGGCCAGTGCGAGCGCGGCGGCCGGATAGGTGGGCAGCAGGTCGAGCGCGCGCTCGTACGCGGAGCGCGCGGCAGACCAGTTGCCCCGCTCCTCCTCCTGGGTGCCCAGTTCGTACCAGACCCGGACCAGCGACGGATCAAGCTGAAGCGCCGCGTTGAACGCGGCCAGCGCCGCCGAGCGGTCGCCGAGCTGGGCGGAGACCTGGGCCTGAAGATGGAAGAGATCGGGCCGCCCTGGCGCGAGCGCCTGCGCCTCGCGAATGCAGTCGAGCGCGCCGAGCGCGTCGGTCACGGCGAGCCGCACCCGAGCGCGGGCGACGAGGACCTCGACG
>JACCSE010000238.1 GCA_013813145.1 Gemmatimonadales bacterium | reverse complement strand
GGATGAGGTAGCTCTCTGAGCTTATCTGTGCTTTACGTAACCGGCCGGTGTGCCGTTGCTGCCCCCCTGCCCCACCGCCCCGCTCCCTACATCGGTCCGTTAAACGCCGGATCGCTCGCCCGGGTCCGCAGATCGGTCTCGGTCCCCCGGTACCAGCCCCCGCGAAACTCGAAGTGGCGCTCGTCCAGGATTCGGCTCGCGAGGGCGGCCGTTCCCTCCTGCTGAACCTGCCAGAGCAGCACTTTCGCGCCGATTTCAGCGGCCGGCTCCCAGCTTCCCGCGTCGAGTTGCGGATACTGCTCCGAGAACTCGGGCTTGAGCCTAGCTTCGCGGGCGACGAACTCCATTTCCTACCTCCAGCATCAGTCGGCGTTTTCGGGGGGTACGAAGGTGGTAGAAGATGTAGCCTTCCCTCTTCCCGCACCAGTAGCATCGCGATGATGCAAGCGGCGGGCCCGAAGCGGGGTGGAAGGTAAGGCGCGCCGCCACCGAACGAAAGGCAAGAGCCGCCCCCGCGCGGAGTTGCCCCACGTTGCGCCGCTGCATCACCGAGCCGAGGCAAGCCTCGCGCCCATGGTCCATCTGCCCCGCTGTCCACCGTCCCCCCACTTCCCCGCCGCCCCCCGCTCCCTGCCCCCCTATCTTCCCCCTCCATGCGAATAGCCGTCGTCTTCGACACCCTCTACGAGGGCTGGGAGCATCCCGAGCACGAGCGCCAGATGGCCAAGGAGGTCGCCGCCTGGCATGACGATGAGCCGGAGATGGAGTACCAGATCGCCGACGCCTTGCGGGAGCGGGGACACGAAGTGTTCCTGCTCGGGGTTCGGGACGACCTGCACCATCTCACCCACGCCCTCGGCGAGATCGCTCCGGACCTGGTCTTCAACTGTGCCGAAGCGTTCCATCGGAATCCGGCGCTGGAATACCTGGTCGCCGGCATGCTCGAAGCCGAAGGGCACCGCTACACCGGCTCGCCGCCGCTCTCGCTCCTGGTCTCCCGCAACAAGGCGATGAGCAAGAAGGTGCTCGCCTATCACGGAATCCGGGTGCCGGGGTTCGCCACCTACCGGCCGGGTGAGCCGTTCCGGATCCCCAAGCGGCTTCACTTTCCGCTCATCGTCAAGCCGCTTCAGTCCGACGCCTCCGCCGGGATCGCCCACGCCTCGGTGGTGCAGGATCCGGCGGCGCTCGCCGACCGGGTGACCCTGGTCCACGAGCGCTTCCACCAGCCGGCCATCGCCGAGGAGTTCATCGAGGGCCGCGAGCTGTACGTGAGCCTGATCGGCAACGGCGACGCGCTCGACCTGCTTCCCCTCACCGAGATGGTCTTCGACAAAGAGAAGACTCGACCCGAGGAGCGGATCGCTACCCAGTACGCCAAGTGGGACGAGGAATACCGGGCCCGGCGCGGGATCCGCAACGTCTTCGCCCGGCCGCTGGCGCGGTCGGTGCGGGAGCGGATCGACGCCATCTGCCGCACCGCCTTCCGGGTGCTCTGGCTCCGCGACTACGCCCGGATGGACGTCCGCCTCGCCGCCGACGGCGAGGTCTGGTTCCTGGAGGCCAACGCCAACCCGTTCATCAGCTACGGACACGACATGGCGAATGCCGCGGAGAAGGCGGGGCTGGACTATTACGCGTTCATCCAGCGGCTGGTGGACGAGGCGGTGGAGCGCAATGAGCGCGCGTAGGCGGCGGGTGCGGCAGCCGACCCCCGAGCTGCGCTGCGTCTGCGGGCACCAGGTCCGCCGCTACTGGCGCCACTGCCCCAACTGCGCCCGCGCGCTCCGGTGGGGCGACGTGCACGACGTGACCGGGGCCGAGTGCTTCAACTGCGGGTGGATCGTCTCCGACCGGTTCAGTTGGTGTCCCTGGTGTGCCGCCGACATCTACGAGGAAGGGATCTCCAGCGAGCAGCCGCTCAAAGCCCCGAAGGGGTTCCGGATGGACGCCCGCTGTGACTGGGGCTGCGGCGGCGGGGTGCAGTACCCGATGAGCGACTGTCCCTGGTGCGGCCGGTGGCAGAGCTGTAACGAGGACGAGCGGTTCGAGGGGACTGCCCCCGCTGCGGCCGCGGGGTGGACGACTGGATGAACGCGTGCCCTTGGTGCGGCAACGACGCGACCGGGCGCGACCTCATTCCTCGCGCGCTCACCCGGGTCCGGCGGCTGCTGCTGGTCTCCCGCATCCGGGACTGGGACTACCGGGTCCTGCTCCGGCCGGGCATCTCCGGCGTGGACCCGCGCTATCCCAAGATCGTGGAGATCGAGCAGCGCTACGTGGTCGGCAAGCAGCGGCGGGACGAGATCTCCTGGACGATGCTGGTGGGGCTCATCACTCACGAGCTGGGCCACAGCTTCCTGTATCATCACTGGGAGTGGACCAAGCACAAGCGGTTCGTGCGGGCCTTCGGCGAGGTGGACAAGGCGTACCGGGGGATGGACAACTCCTGGGTCTACTTCCAGAACCGCCGGGTCGCCATCGCGCCGCGGGACCACGTGACCGCGTACGCCGCCAAGCACCCACAGGAAGATTTTGCCGAGACCTTCCGTTTCTACGTCACCCGGCGCGGGCGTCTGCGCGACCTGTTCGCCGAGTTCGGGCAGAAGCGGAAGGGCGTGATCCTGTACGAGAAGTTTCTGGTGCTGCACGATTTCGTGCGGGCGTTGCGGGGGTGGACGTAGCCGCGCGAAGCGACGGTTGGTGCGGGGGCTTCGCGGCTGGGGTGACACGTTCTCCGGGCGCCAACGCAACCGCTGCTTTCGCC
>JACCSE010000234.1 GCA_013813145.1 Gemmatimonadales bacterium | reverse complement strand
AGCTACACCGGCGTGCCCCGCGACTCGGCGATGGCCAAGGCACTCTTCGCGGTGGACGAGCTATGCGGCTTCCTGGTCGCGTGCGCCCTGGTCCGGCCCTCCCGCAGCCTCCAGGATCTGGAAGTGCCGAGCGTCCGAAAGAAACTCAAGGACAAGGCGTTTGCCCGGGGGGTGAGCCGGGAGGACGTGATCCAGGGCGCGGCCGAGATAGGCGTGCCGCTCGACGAGCACATCGTCTTCGTGCTGGCGGCGCTCCGGCCTCACGAGCGGCTCCTGGGCCTCGGCTCGAGGTGAGCGGCATTTCGCTCGAGACGGCGCAGCAGTCGGTCGCGAACGCCATCAATCGGGCCGCCGGCGGCCGTCCCATCCCGGGTAACCAGGTCCGGTTGCTGATCGACGGGCCGGACAGTTATGGCGCCATGCTCGACGCAATCGCCGGCGCCTCCCGCTGGATCCACTTCGAGAACTACATCATCCGCAGCGATTCGGCCGGCCGGCGCTTCGCCGAGCAGCTCGCGGCCCGAGCCCGCGAGGGACTCCACGTGCGGGTGCTCTACGATGCGATCGGCTCCCTGTGTACCTCCAGGAAGCTCTGGCGCGAGCTCCGGGGCAGCGGAGTGGAGGTGCGCGCCTTTCACCCGCTCCAGCCGCTCGATCTGGTCACCAACTTCTCCCGCAACCACCGCAAGCTGGTGGTCGCCGACGGGGCGCGCGCGGTCATCGGCGGCCTCTGCATAGGGTGCGAGTGGACCGGCGATATCGTGACGGGAGGCCAGCCGTGGCGCGACACCGCGGTGGAGATCAACGGCCCCGCCGCCGCCGTTCTCGACCAGTCCTTCGCCCAGACCTGGAAGGTGGCCGGCGGCCGGCTCCCACCGGAGGACGTCGTCGGGCGCGTCACCCCGCGGGGTGACGCCGAGGTGCGGGTCATCAGCGGGGAGCCGGGCCGGGAGCGTACCTACCGGGTAATCGAGCTGCTTGCCGCCGGAAGCATCAACCGGCTCTGGATCACCGATGCCTACCTGGTGGCGCCGCCCCGTCTCTTTCAATCGCTGCGCGATGCCGCGCGCGATGGCGTGGACGTGCGCCTGCTGGTCCCGGGCTCGAGCGATCTGCCGCTGGTCCGCAATCTTTCCCGGATCGGATACCGGGACCTGCTCCGCGGCGGCGTACGGATATTCGAGTGGGATGGACCGATGCTGCACGCCAAGACCATGGTCGCCGACAGCGCCTGGGTCCGGATCGGCTCGAGCAACCTCAACCCGTCGAGTCTGGTCGGCAATTACGAGCTCGACGTCTTGATCGAAGACCAGGTGCTCGCGGAGACGATGGAGCGGCAGTTCCGCCTCGACATCGCGCATAGCCGGGAGGTGACCCGCCGCCGGGCGCGCGGACCCAGCCGGATCAGCGCCGCGCTGCCCACCGTGCTGAGCCGGGAGGAGCCCGACCTCCCGGTGACCGCGCCACACCGGAGCCGGAGAGAGATCCGCAGCCGGGCGGCGCTGGCTGTCCGCACCCTCGCCAGCGGCGCGCGGCGTTCGGTGTTCCTTCCCATCAGCGGGCTCTTCGTCGCGCTCTGCCTGCTGTTCTTCTCCCTGCCGAAGCTGACCGCGTACGTTTTCGGGGTGCTCTGCGCCTGGCTGGCGATCGGAGCCGGCCGGGAGGCGTTCCGCCGGCGGGCGGACCGCTGAGGCGGCGCGCGGGGTGCGACGCCGGAGGGGGACGGGGAATCCTGACGAAACCACCGGTGGGGCTGTGCCACCCTAACAGGAACGGGTAGGATTCGTCTTATTCAGCGGCCGCCCGTTTCAGCGAGGTTGTCATCCCGAGGAAGCGCAGCGACCGAGGGATCTTGCCCGCCGCGCTCGAGCCATTCCCGGTCAAGATCCCTCGCTGACGCTCGGGATGACAGGTCCCAGCGAAACATTCAGAATCACCCGGTCTCCCGTCGCCTTCCACAGCGAGCCCTGCCCGTGAATCGCGCCGAGCGCTTCCGCATCATGCTGTTGCTGACGCTCGCCGCTCCGCCGGCAGGAGCCGCCCAGGAGCGCGCCGTCACCCTCCCGGACGCGATCCGGCTCTCCGAGCGGGTACAGCCGCTCGTGGTGCGCGCCCGCTCCGAGGTGGAGACCGCCGCCGCCCGGCGGCGGAACGCCTGGGGAGCCTACCTGCCCTCGCTCAGCGCCTCCAGCTCGGCGAGCAACTTCTTCTCCGAGGGGGCCTCCCGGATCGATCCGGTGACCGGCCTGCTCATCAGCGGCAACTCCTCCAACCAGAGCATCAGCACCTCCCTGTCCGCGAGCGTCGATCTCTTTACCGGTTTCCGCCGTGGTGCGGAGATGAGCGCCGTGCGGGCGGGTCAGAGCGCCGCCGAGGCATCGCTGGTGGATGCCCGGTTTCAGCAGGCGCTGACCACCACCAGCCAGTTCTTCGACGCCCTCGCGGCCCGCCAGCTCGTGGGCGTCCGGGAGGCAAGCGTGCGCCGGGCGGAGGAACAGCTCAAGGTGTCGGTGGCCAAGCTTCGCGCCGGGTCGGCCACCCGCTCCGACTCGCTCCGCTCGCTGGTCACTCTGGGCAACGCCCGGCTGGAGCTGATCGATTCCCAGACCGACCTGGCGTCTGCCGAAGCGGGCCTGGGCCGGCTGGTCGGCGAGATCGGACGGGTCAGGGCAGTGGACGATTCCGTGTTCTACCAGGTGACGGCGACCATCGACTCCGCCGCCGTCCAAGCCGACGCCGAAGCCCGCTCGCCTCGGATCCAGAGCGCGGCGGCGAGCGCCACGGCGGCCCGGGCCAGCGTGCGTGCCTCCAGGTCGGCCTACTGGCCGACCCTCGCGCTCACCGCCAACACCGCGTGGAACGCCAGCGGCTCCAACGATTACGATTTGTTGAACCAGCGGCAGGTGAGCCTCGGGCTCCGCTGGAACCTGTTCGACCGGTTCGACCGCGAGCTCGCCGTCGCCGAGCGGGAAGCGACGCTCGACGTGGCGCTGGCCGATGCCGAGGATGCCCGCAGGCAGGTGGCGGCGGAGCTCATCTCGCGCCTCGCCGAGCTGGCGGCGGCGCGCGCCCGGATCGAGATCACCGGGACCAGCGTGGCGGCGGCGACCGAGGACCTCCGGGTTCAGCAGGAGCGCTACCGGGTCGGCGCCTCGACGATCGTGGACGTGCTCACCTCGCAGGAAGCTCTCAACCAGGCGGAGGTGGACGTGGTGGTTGCCCGATTCGACTACCTTCGCGCCCGGGCGCAGCTCGAGGCGCTGCTGGGACGGACCCTGTGACCGGTGCCCTCACCGACACCGCCGAGCGGATGGCGATGCTGCCGCCGGACGTGCCGCGCGATGCCGTCATCGTCACCCGGAACCTCCAGCGCGACTACGACATGGGCGGCGAGATCGTGCACGCGCTCCGGGGCGTGGACGTGAACATCCGGCGCAACGAGTTCGTGGCCATCATGGGTCCGTCGGGGTCGGGCAAGTCCACGCTGATGAACCTTATCGGCTGTCTGGACAGCCCCACCGGCGGAGAGTACTGGCTCAACGGCCACCGGGTCTCCGAGTTGGGCGACGACGAGCTGGCCCGGATTCGCAACAAGGAAATCGGCTTCGTCTTCCAGACCTTCAACCTGCTCCCGCGAGCCACCGCGCTGCACAACGTGGAGCTGCCGCTGGTCTACGCGGGCCGGGGCGGTAAGGAGCGCAAGGCTATGGCGAGCGAGGCGCTGGCCCGGGTGGGGTTGCAGGATCGCATGCAGCACCGGCCCAACGAGCTGTCAGGCGGCCAGCGGCAGCGGGTGGCGATCGCGCGGGCGCTGGTGAACCAGCCCAGCATACTGCTCGCCGACGAGCCCACCGGCAACCTGGACAGCGCCACGAGCGAGGACATCATGGCACTGTTCGAGGGGCTGGACCGGGAGGGGCAGACCATCCTGCTGGTCACCCACGAGCACGACATCGCGACGCGTGCCCGGCGGCAGGTGCATCTCAAGGATGGCAGGGTGGAGCGGGATTTCGTGACGGGGGGGCGGACGTGATGACGGCGACGGCCGCGGGGCCAGCATCCGGATACCTCATCCCGAGCGGAGCGAGGGACCTTGCTCGGGAATGGCTCGAGCACTGCCCGGGCAAGGTCCCTCGGTCGCTGCGCTCGCTCGGGATGAAGTTGGTGGCTTCGACCGCGCTCCTCGGAGGCTGCGAGGACGAACCGGCCCCCCCCGTCTACCAGTCCCTGCCCCTCGAACGCCGCAACATAGTGGTCACCGCGCAGGCCACCGGCACCGTCCAGCCCGACACCGTGGTCGAGGTGAAGTCCAAGGCCTCGGGGGAAATTCAGGAGCTCCGGGTGGAGACCGGCCAGGTGGTCAAGCGCGGAGCACTCATGGTCCTGGTGGACCCGCGCAATCCGCGCAACACCCTGGCGCAGGCGGCGGCCGACCTCGAGGTGGCCCAGGCCCGGCTCGCCAATGCCACCGCGCAGCGGCGCCGGGCGGACGAGCTGTTCAAGTCGCAGTCCATCACCGAACAGGAGCACGAGCAGGCGGTGCTGGACTTCGCCAACGCGCGGGCCGAGGAGGTGCGGGCTCGGGTGGCGGTGGACAACGCCAAGGACCAGCTCGACGACACCAACGTGCGGGCCCCGATCACGGGCACGATCATCGAGAAGAGCGTCGAGCGCGGCCAGGTCATCAGCTCGCCCACGCGGGACGTAGGCGGCGGCACCGTGCTGCTCAAGATGGCGGACCTCAACCTGGTCCAGGTACGCACCCTGGTGGACGAGACCGACATCGGCAAGATCCAGCCCGGACAGTCGGCGACGGTCACCGTGGACGCATTCCCGAACCGGCCGTTTCAGGGCGACGTCCTCAAGATCGAGCCCCAGGCGCTGACCGAGCAGAACGTCACCAAGTTCCCGGTGCAGGTGCGCATCGACAATCGCCAGGGGCTGCTCCGGCCGGGGATGAACGCCGAGGTC
>JACCSE010000220.1 GCA_013813145.1 Gemmatimonadales bacterium | reverse complement strand
CCACCCCGGGGCCGCCGATGAAGAGCTCCCCCGTCACCCCGACCGGCACCACCTCGAGGCGGCGATCCACGACCCAGAGCTGGGTGTTGGCGACGGGCCGGCCGATCGGGATACCGGTCGAGTCCTCCGGCACGTCGCTGACCAGATGCCACGAGGCGAAGGTCGTGGTCTCGGTGGGCCCGTAGACGTTCAGCAGCCGCTCCGGCGGCTTTCCCTTCAGCAGCCCCCGCATCCGCCGCGGATCCGCCACCTCGCCGCCGACGAGAAGGTGACGCAGCGTCGCGAAGGCATCTGGAGCCGAGCCGGCGACCTCGTTGAAGAGAGCGGTGGTCAGGAACATGGCCGTGATCTGGTGATCCCGGAGCGCGGCCGCGAAATCCGGCGGCGAAAGCGTCACGTCCCGGTCGATGATGACCAGGCCGGCCCCGTGGAGCAGCGCGCCCCAGAGCTCGAACGTCGCGGCATCGAACGAGGCGTTCGATACCTGCACCACCACCTCGGCCGGGGTGAGCCGGACATAGTCGGTGTTGCAGACCAGCCGGATAACCGACCGGTGCGGAACTGCGACGCCCTTCGGCTGGCCGGTGGAGCCCGAGGTGTAGATCACGTACGCGAGGTGCAGGGGACCGGCACCGGGCTCGGGGTCCTCGTCGCTTTCGCCCGCGATCTCGGCCCGATCCTGCTCGCGGTCTACGCATATCACCTCGGTCTTCCCCACCGGAAAGGTGCCCAGCAGGCGGGTCTGGGTGACCAGCACCCCGATCTCCGCGTCCGCCAGCATGAAGGCCAGGCGGTCCGGCGGATAGCTCGGATCGAGCGGCACGTACGCGCCGCCGGCTTTGAGCACTGCGAGGACGCCGGCCACCAGGTTCGGGGAGCGCTCGAGCGCGATTCCCACCCGCACGTCCGGACCGACGCCGCTGCGTCGCAGGCGGCGCGCCAGCCGATTGGCACGCCGGTTCAGCTCGCGGTACGTAAGGGTTTCTCTTCCGTGTACCACGGCGGTCCCGCCGGGCGTACGGGCCGCCTGGCGCTCGAACAGCTCCTGGATCGTCGCCTCCCGAGGGTACTCGGCCCGGGTGGCGTTCCATTCGTCGAGGAGCTGGTGGCGCTCCGCCGGACCGGCGAGCGGCAGTGCGTGGATCTGCCGGTCCGGATCGGCGACGATGGCTTCCAGCAGGGTCTCCAGATGACCGATCAGCCGCACGATCGTCGAAGCCTCGAACAGATCGGTGCTGTACTCCACCGTGACGCCGAGGCCGTTCGCCTGCTCCTGGGTGTACAGCGTCAGGTCGAACTTGGCCGTTCCGGTATCGGTGGGGACGTGGTGCAGGGCGAGCCCCGGCAGCTCGAGCGCGGCCCGAGGCGTGTTCTGAAGCGTGAACATCACCTGGAAGACGGGATTGCGATCCTGCAGCCGCTCCGGCCCGAGCTCTTCGACCAGGCGCTCGAACGGCAACTCCTGGTGGGCGAAAGCGCCGAGCGTCGTCTCGCGCACCCGTCTCAGCAACTGCCGGAAGCTGAGATCACCCGAAAGGTCCGTGCGCATGGCGAGCGAGTTGACGAAGAATCCGATCAGTCCCTCGAGCTCCGGCCGGGTCCGTCCGGCGATAGGGGAGCCGACGACGATGTCCTCCCGACCGGTGTACCGTCCCAGCAGCGTCTGAAAGCCCGCCAGCAGCGTCATGAACAAGGTGGCGCCTTCGCGCTGGCCTACCGCTCGGAGGTCGTTCAGCAGCCGGAGTGGAAAGAGCGCACTCTCCTTGGCGCCGCGGAAGCTCCGGGCAGCGGTCCGGGGCCGATCGGCGGGAAGCTCGAGGACCGCCGGCGCGCCGCTGAGGCGCGTCTTCCAGTACGCCAATTGCCGCTCCAGCGTCTCGCCTTGCAGCCGGTCACGCTGCCAGACGGTGAAATCGGCGTACTGTACCGGGAGTGGGGCGAGCGGCGACGGTTCTCCGGCCGCGAAGGCCCGATACAGTGCGCCGAGCTCCCGAAAGAGGACGCTCATGGACCAGCCGTCGCTCACGATGTGATGGACCACCAGCACCAGCACCCGCTCCTGGGTTCCGAGCCGGAGTAGCCGGGCGCGCAACGGCGGATCAGCCGCCATGTCGAAGGGGCGTCTGGCCTCTTCATCGACCAGGCGCCGGACCTCGGCATCGCGCTCGTCCCCTGGCAGGTCGGCGAGGTCCACCTCGGGCAACCAGATGCCCTCGCTCGGGTTGACGACCTGCATCGGGTCGCCGTCGACCAGCCGGAACGTGGTGCGCAGCGCCTCGTGCCGGGCCACCAGCTCGTCGAGCGCGCGCCCAAGGGCGGCACGGTCGAGGGTTCCCAACAGGCTGACTGCCAGCGGCATGTTGTAGAAGGGACTGCCGGGCTCGAGCTGGCTCAGGAACCATAGTCGGCGCTGAGCAAAGGAGGTGGGAAAGAGGAAGGTGTCCGCCGCGACGGTCTGTGCCATGGGACTAGGCCTGGCCGCCGGCCGGCCGCCGGGGCGCATCGCGGTACGCATCGCGGGAGTGGGCGACAACCGGAGCGTCCGCGGCAGGCGCCATCTCCCCCCGGGCCGCCTCCACCCGCTCGGCCAGCCGGGCAAGCG
>JACCSE010000327.1 GCA_013813145.1 Gemmatimonadales bacterium | reverse complement strand
GGCGTACACCACGCGGGTGGGCAACGGCCCGCTCCCGACCGAGGCGGCGAGCCCGCACGGTGAGCGCCTCCGCGAGCTGGGCGGTGAATTCGGGGCGGTGACGGGCCGGCCGCGCCGCTGCGGCTGGTTCGACGCCACCGTGGTGCGCTACGCCGCCAGGGTCAACGGTCTCACCGGGCTCGCCGTCACCAAGCTCGATGTGCTCGACAGCTTCACCGAGATCCCGGTCTGCACTGGATACCTGCTCGACGGCGAGCGGTGTGACGAGATGCCCGCCGAGGTCGAGGCGTTGGGCCGGGTGCAGCCGGTATACGAGGTACTGCCCGGCTGGGGCCGCCCCACCGGCAGCGCCCGCCGACTTACCGATCTCCCGGCGGAGGCGCGAAGCTACCTCGACCGCCTCGAGACCCTCTCCGGCGTGCCGGTGCGGTATGTCAGCGTGGGAACGCGGAGGGATCAGATCATCGAAGTTGAGACGGCGTGAACGGTGAACGGGGAACGGTGAACGGGTTCTTGCGGCAGCTCCCGTTCCCCGTTCCCCGTTTACTGTTCTCCTTCTTCTAGAGGCCCCATGGATTCCACCGAGCTCCTCGTCATCGGTGCCGGCCCCTGCGGGCTCGCGGTGGGAGTCGCGGCGAAGCAGGCGGTTCTGAGCTGCGTGTTGCTCGACCGGCGGACCATCGTGTCCACCATCGAGCGTTACCCGCTGGGGATGACCTTCTTCTCCACGCCCGAGCGGATCGAGATCGGCGGCGTCCCGTTCATTTCCAGCCATGAGAAGCCCACGCGGAAGGACGGGCTGCTGTACTACCGCCGCGTGGCCGAGCACTTCGAGCTGGATATCCGGCCGGGCGAGGAGGTCGTGGACGTACGGCGCGATGGCGAAGCCGGCTTTCGAGTGGAAGTCCGCCGGCCCCATGATGCCAGGACCTACCTGGCAGACGCCGTGGTCTTCGCCACCGGCCACTACGACAACCCCAACTTCCTCGGCATTTCGGGGGAGGACCTGCCTCACGTCACCCACTATTTCACCGAGGGCCACCCCTACTGGCGCCGCCGCGTGGTCGTGATCGGGGCGGGGAACAGCAGCGTGGACGCGGCACTCGAGTGCTGGCGGGCTGGCGCGGCCGTCACGCTGGTGCACCTCGGCGAAGGATTCGACCGGACGGTCAAGCCGTGGGTACTCCCCGACATCGTCAATCGGGTGAAGGAAGGGAGCATCGCGGTCCGTTGGCGTTCCCGGGTGCGCGCCATCAGCCCGACCAACGTGGAAGTCATCAGCGACGCGAGCGGCGAGGTGGAATGCCTGCCGACCGACGCGGTGCTCGCGATGACCGGGTACCATGCGGACACCGCGCTGCTCCGCCGGCTCGGCGTGCCGATTGATTCGGCTACCGGCATCCCGAGCCACGACGAGCGGACGATGGCTACGACGGTGCCCGGCTGCTATCTGGCCGGCGTCATCGCCAGCGGAAACGACGCCAACCGGCTGTTCATCGAGAATGCCCGGGGGCATGGGGAGCTGATCGTACGGGACATTCGCGAAAAGACGCGGACTCGCCGCTAGGTTGTCCCGCGGGTGCCGCCGCTTCCTCGGCCCCCCCTCCCGCTCCTATCTTTCCCGATTGTCTCGTTTCGGCTCCCCCTCAATCCTGGATTCGATGGCCGACACCTCCCTGATGGACAAGCTGGTCTCGCTGGCCAAGCGCCGAGGCTTCGTGTTCCAATCCTCAGAGATCTACGGCGGGCTGGGCTCGGTGTGGGACTACGGTCCGCTGGGGGTGGAGCTCAAAAAGAACGTGAAGGACCGCTGGTGGCGGGCCATGGTCCACGCGCGGGACGATATCGAGGGTCTGGATGCCGCCATCCTGATGCACCCCCGGGTGTGGGAGGCGTCGGGGCACGTGGCCGGCTTCACCGATCCGCTGGTGGACTGCCGGCACTGCAAGAACCGATTTCGGGCCGACGATCCACGGATCAAGGGCACGCCGGGGCAGCCCGACGCCCAATGCCCGGTCTGCGGCAGCCGGGGAACGCTCACCGAGCCTCGGCTCTTCAATCTGATGTTCAAGACCTTCATGGGCCCGGTGGAGGAGCAGGCCGCCGTGGTGTACCTGCGGCCGGAGACGGCGCAGGGCATCTACGTGAACTACCTGAACGTGCTCCAGAGCAGCCGGCAGAAGATCCCGTTCGGCATCGCCCAAATTGGCAAGGCGTTCCGTAACGAGATCACGCCGGGCAACTTCATTTTCCGGACCCGCGAGTTCGAGCAGATGGAGATGCAGTTCTTCGTGAAGCCGGGAAGCGACGCCGAATGGTTCGAGCGGTGGCGCGAGTGGCGGATGCAGTGGCACCACTCGCTCGGCCTCACGCCGGCGCGGCTGCAGTGGCACCAGCACGGACCGGAGGAGCTGGCCCACTACGCTCGCGCCGCGTACGACATTCAGTATGAGTTTCCCTTCGGCTGGCAGGAGATCGAGGGGATTCACAACCGGGGCGATTTCGACCTCGGCCGTCACGCGGAGTTCTCCGGCAAGAAGCTGGAGTACTTCGAGCAGGCGTCGAACGAGCGCTACCTCCCCTACATCGTGGAGACCTCCGCCGGCGCCGACCGGGTGGCCCTCACCGTGCTGGTGGATGCCTACCGCGAGGAGGAGGTCGAAGGCGAGACCCGCGTCGTGCTCGGCCTGCACCCCTCGGTGGCGCCGATCAAGGCCGGAGTCTTTCCGCTGGTCCGGAAGGACGGCATGCCCGAGGTCGCCACCCAGCTGTATCACGATCTCAAGCGCCGTCTCCCCGCCTTCTACGACGACAGCGGCGCCATCGGCCGCCGCTACCGCCGGATGGACGAAGCAGGCACCCCCTTCGGCATCACGGTCGACGGCGCGACTCTCACCGACCACACCGTCACCGTCCGCCACCGCGACTCGATGCAGCAGGAGCGGGTCGCGCTGGAGCAGGTGGGGGGGTATGTGGAGGAGCGCCTGTCATCCTGAGCGGAGCGAAGGAGGCATACCCCGGGGCATGCCCCCTTCGCTCCGCTCAGGGTGACAAGGCTCGATCCCTATGCGCCTCCCCGACTTCGAATCCATGGTCCGCCGCATGGCCGACGAGGTGCCGGCGGAGTTCATGCAGGGAATCGCCGAGGTGGTCGTGTCGCCGCGCGCGGTGCCGCATCCGACGAGGCAGGAGATCTTCACCCTTGGGGAGTGCATCCCGCTGCCCGCGGGCGCCGGAGGTGGGAATGAGGCCGTGCAGAGCCGGGTGGTGCTCTACTACGGCTCCTTCGCCGCGCTCGCCCGGCTCACCGAGGGGTTCGACTGGCGGCAGGAGGCCTGGGAGACGTTGACCCACGAGCTGCGCCACCACTTGGAATGGCGCGCCCACAATCCCGATCTGGAAGAGCTGGACTGGGCGGTGGAGCAGAACTTCGCCCGGCAGGACGGAGAGCCGTTCGATCCGGTGTTCTATCTCGGCGGCGAACCGCTCGGTGACGGCGTATGGGGAGTCGAGGACGATGTCTTCATCGACCGCGTGGTCGGCTCGCTGCCGGCGGTGGTCGAGGTCACCTGGCGCAACCGCTCCTACCCGGTGCCGGTGCCGGCGGGAGCGACCCTGCCGGCTTTCCTCACGCTGGACGGCATATCCGTTCCGCCCGAGGGTGACCTGGTGCTGGTGCTGAGACGGAGACCCGGGATCTTGACGCTGCTCCGGCGCGGAAAGATGTTCGCCGAGATCGTCCGGGTCGGGTCAACAGGCTATCTTACGTCGTGATCATCCGCGCTCTTATCGTCCTCGCCGCGGCAGCGCCGCTGCCCGCCCAGCAGGCCCCCGCCCCCGACTACCACGTGGGCGTCGTCAGCGAAGCGGCCGACGTCGTCACCTGGCTTCGGCCCACCCCGGCCGGGCTTGTGGTGGACCACGTCGTGCCCGTCGGCGTCATGCCCACCGACAATGACGGACCCCACAACCTGGCGGTGGCGCCCGACGGCCGGAGCTACTACGTCTCCCTCGCCCACGGCACACCCTTCGGCTCGCTGTGGAAGCTCGACCGGAACGACGCGGTCGTGGGGCGGGCGCAGACCGAGTTGTTTCCGACCACCATTGCGCTCACCCCCGACGGCCAATACGCCTTCGTCGCCAATTCGGACTTTCACGGCGACCACCCGCGCGAGAACGTGCTCACCGTGGTGCACACTCCCACGATGAACAAGATCACCGATCTGCCCGCCTGCGACATGCCCCACGGCGTCAAGTCCAATCGCGCCGGTACCCGGATTTACGTCTCCTGCATGCACGGCGACGAGATCCTGGAGTACGACGTCGCCACGCTCAAGCTGCTGCGCCGCGTTCCCACGGGCACGGGACACTCGGCCGCGGGCCACGGCGGCGCGTGCGCTCCCACCTTCGTCGCCGTCTCCCCCGACGACCGGCGCCTGTACCTGGCCTGCAACACCGGCAACACCCTTCAGGTCTGGGATGCGGCTTCGCTGAAGCGGATCGGGGTCGTGGCCACCGGCAAGGGGGCCTACAACGTCGAGCCTTCGCCCGACGGAAAGCTGATCGCGGTCACCAACAAGAAGGACCGGAGCGTCACCTTGGTGGACGCAGCGACGCTGAAGGAGATCGCGCGCGTGCCCACCAGCAAGCCGGTGGTGCACGGGATCGCCTTCTCGCCCGACAGCCGCCTGGCGTATATTTCCTGCGAATCGGTTGGCTCCGATCCGGGCGCGGTGGACGTGCTCGACCTCGCCCGGCGGAAGATGGTCGCCAGCATTCCGGTGCCGGGGCAGCCTACCGGGATCGCGGTCCGTTCCCTTCGCCCCGCTCACTCAACCCATTGAGCTGTCGCATGGTCTTCGAGGTCGTCACGAAGCTGGACGGCGCCGAGGTGTTGCGCCGCGCCAAGAGTTTCTTCGCGGAGCGGGTGCCGATGACCGCGGCCTTTCCCGAAAAGGAGGGACCCACCTACCTGGTACTGCGGGGGCAGGGCGGGGAGGAGATCGCGCTCGCGGCGGTACCCGCTCCCGGCGGGACTCGGGTGCGCGCCTCGACCCTGTTCTTCGACCAGCCGGTGGACCGGTTTCTCTCGACGCTCCCAGCGGTCGAGGAGCCTGCCGCATGAGCGGCGTTCTGCCGGTTCGGGTCATGGTTCAGGATGCGTGGGACGAGGTCCTGCTGGAGCTGCCGTCCGCCACCTCGCTCCGCGAGCTCAAGCGGCAAGCGCTGAAAGCCACCCGGGTCACCCGCGATCCCGACGGTTACGTGCTCAAGTTCCGCGGCGCGGAGTTGTTCGATGAGTCCCGTTCACTGGCCGACTCGGGGCTGGTGCCCAACGGCGCGCTCATCGTGCTTCCCCGGCGGCGCCGGCCGGTACGCTAGCGCGCCCCCACGTGTCCGCCTCCCCGCTCGCCTCCCGCAGCCTCACGATTCTAGCCTCGGCTTTCCTCGGCTTCGATGGCGCCGCGCTCGCCGGCCTGGGATGGTGGACCGGACGCACCGCGCTCGTGGTGATGGGACTGGTGCTCTTCCTTGCGTCGGGTTTGGTGCTCGCGTCCTGGCGGCGCCACCTGCGGCGGATCGCCGAGATCGCCGCCGCCCGGCGGGATCTTCGGGAAGAAACCGAGGCGGTTCGCAAGCTGCTCAACGGCTGACATGCCGGTCCCGGTCTTCACCCACCCCGACTGCGTGCGGCACGACCCCGGCCCGGACCACCCCGAAACTCCGGCGCGGCTGGCGACACTGCTGGAGCGCGCCCGGAGCGACCCGCGGGTGCGGGTGGTGGAGAGCGCCGCGGCGGGGCGTGAGGCGCTGCTCGCCGTGCATTCCGATGGCTACCTCGAGGGCTTGGAAGCGATGAGCCGGCGGGGTGGAGGAGCCCTCTTCCTCGACACCATCATGAACCGGGCGAGCTGGAGCGCGGTGCTCGGCGCCACCGGGGCCGTGCTCGCCGCCGTGGACCACGCCCGCGAGGGGCGGGGCAACGCGTTCGCGGCGGTCCGGCCTCCCGGTCATCACGCGCTGGCGGCGCGGGGGATGGGGTTCTGCCTGGTCAACAACGTCGTCGTCGCGGCGCGGCACGCGCAGCGCGGCGGCCTCGCGCGGGTGCTGATCGTGGACTGGGACGTGCACCACGGCAACGGTACCCAGGCGTTGGTGGAGGCCGATGCCACGGTCCGCTACGTGTCGCTGCACCAGCATCCCTGGTATCCCGGTACCGGGATGGCGGACGAGCGCGGAGTCGGAAACGTCTTCAACGTTCCCCGCGGCCCCGGTAAACCGGCCGACTTGTACGTGGACGATCTCTGGGCGGCGGTCGTGGCGGCGACGGAGGGGTGGGCCGCGGACCTGGTGCTGGTCTCTGCGGGGTTCGACGCGATGCTGGGCGATCCGCTCGGCGGGTTCACGCTGGAGCCGGAGCACTACGCCGGGCTCACCCGGCGGCTCCGGGAGCGGTTGCCGAAAGCGCCGGTGGTCGGGCTGCTCGAGGGGGGATATACGCCGTCCCGGGTGGCGGACGGAGCGCTGGCGCATGTGGGGGCGCTGGCCTAGTCGTTGGTCAAAAGCGGGTGAACGCCCCATGTTGTCATCCCGAGCGGAGCGAGGGATCTTCTCAGCGGGTATCGAACCTCGGCCGGCAGGATCCTTCGGTCGCTGCGCTCCCCCAGGATGACATCTCTCTCGCGAGGCCCTCAGTGCCGACCCACCCTCTCCGCATGGACACCGAGTACCTGGAGCTCCGCACCCGTCACCCGTTCATCATCGCGCGGGGGGGCCAGAGCGACTATCGCACCGTGTGGGTCCGGCTCCGGGACGGCGATGGGAACGAGGGCTGGGGCGAGGCAGCGGCGACGAAGTTCTACGGCGAGACTCCCGAGTCGGTTCTCTCGGCGCTCAAACTGTACGCCACGGCACTCCCTTCCGATCCGTTCGACATCGAGGAGACCGAGCGCCGCTGGGGTCTGCTGCTCCGGGAAAACCCCGCCGCCCGCGCCGCCCTCTCCTCCGCGCTGCACGATCTGGTGGGCAAGCGGCTCGGCGTGCCGGTCTACCGGCTCTGGGGACTGGACCCGGCCAAGGCGCCGCGGTCCACCTTCACTATCGGCCTGGACACCCCGGAAAAAATCCGCGCCAAGGTGCTCGAGGCGGAGCAGTATCCCATTCTCAAGATCAAGCTCGGCACCGACCGCGACGTCGAGATCCTCCGCACCATCCGCGACGCGACGGACAAGGAGATCCGGGTGGACGCCAACGGCGGCTGGACGGTGAAGCAGGCGATCGCGATGCTGCCGGTGCTCGAGGAGTTCGGGGTAACCGTGCTGGAGCAGCCGCTCCCGCCGAACGAGCTGGACGGACTCGCCGCGATCACCCGCCGGGCCAGCATCCCTGTCATCGCCGACGAGAGCTGCCGCACGGCGGTGGACATTCCGCCGCTGGTGGGCAAGGTGGACGGGATCAACATCAAGCTTGCTAAGTGCGGCAGCCTGCGGGAGGCGATTCGGATGATCGCGGTGGCCCGGGCCCACGGGCTCATCGTCATGGTGGGGTGCATGATCGAGAGCTCGATCGGCATCACCGCGGCCGCGCATTTCACCCCGCTGGTGGATATCGTCGACCTCGACGGCGCGGCGCTGCTCGCCAACGATCCCTTCGCCGGCGCCGCGATAGACGGCGGCCAGGTCACCCTTCCCACCGGGCCCGGGCTCGGCGTCCGGCGGAGATGACCGACCGCTTCGCCCAGGTCGCGCTCCCGCTCCCGCTCGCCACTCCATACACCTACCGCATTCCCGAGTCGCTGGCCGGCCGGGTGGCACCGGGCGCGCGCGTGGTGGTCCCGGTCCGCCGGCGCGAGCTGGTCGGCGTGGTGACCGCGGTCTCCACCGCGGCTTCCGGCGGCTCAACCCGGGACATCCTCGCCGCGCCCGACCCGGAGCCCGCCATTCCCCTGGGACTGCTCGCCATCGGCGATTGGATCGCCGGCTACTACGGCGCGCCGATCGGCCCCACCCTGCGTTGCATGCTGCCGGCCGGCATGTGGGGGGAATCGAAGGACGATGCATCGCTCGCCGAGGCCGCGGCGAGCGAGCGGGTGCTGGCGCTGGCCGGCGAGCCTCCTACGCTGCTGGAGCGCGGCGGGCTGTTTCGGCGAGCTCCCAGGCAGCGTGCGCTGTACGAGTCGCTGGAGGCCTCGGGCGGCAGCGCGCAGGTGCGTCACGTCGTCGACCAGCTCGGCTTCGGCGAGGCGGTCATCCGCGGGCTGGTGAAGCGCGGGCTGGCCACGATCGCTCGCCGAGAGCGGCTGCGCGACCCGTTCGCTTCGCTGCCGGCCTCACCGACTCCCGAGCGGCTCACCGGCGATCAGGCCGCCGCACTCGCCGCGATCGAGGCGCTCAGCCCCGGCGAGGGGGCGCTGCTGTTCGGCGTCACCGGAAGCGGCAAGACGCTGGTCTACCTGGAGGCGGTCCGCCGCGAGCTGGCCCGGGGGCGGGGGGCGATCGTGCTCGTACCCGAGATCGGTCTCACGCCCCAGACGGTGAGCCGGTTCCGCGGCGCCTTCGGCGACCAGGTCGCCGTCCTGCACAGCGGGCTGTCCGAAGGCGAGCGGGCCGATGCCTGGCGGCTGCTCCGCCGGGGCGAGCGGCGGGTGGCCGTGGGCGCGCGCTCGGCGGTGTTCGCCCCGGTGCAGGATCTCGGGATCATCGTAGTGGACGAGGAGCACGAGGCGAGCTATAAGAACGGCGAGAGCCCGCGCTATCACGCCCGTGAAGTGGCGGCGGTCAGAGCGCAGATCGAAGGGGCGCGGCTGGTGCTGGGGAGTGCTACGCCCTCGCTGGAGACGATGACCCGGGCAGGCGAGCGGCTCCGGCTGTTGCGACTTCCCGTGCGGGTGGGCTCCCGTCCGATGCCGCCCGTCGAGTTGGTGGATCTGCGGGTGGCGCCCAAGGTGGAGGGAACCGGGCCACTGGCCTGGTCGGTGGCGCTGGACGCGGCGATCGTCGAGACGCTGGCGCGCCGGGAGCAGGCGCTGCTGCTGCTGAACCGGCGAGGATACGCCGCGTTTCTCCACTGTCCCGACTGCGGCGAAGTCTGGCAATGTCCGCGATGCAGCATTTCCCTCACGGTCCACACCGCGCCGGCCGACCTCAAGTGCCACTACTGCGGGCACGAGGAGGCGCTCCCCCGGAGCTGCCGCGCCTGCGCCAACCCGGTGCAGCAGATGCGCGGCGTAGGAACCCAGCAGCTCGAGCGGGTGCTCGCGGAACGGTATCCCGACGCGCGGATCGCGCGGATGGATCTGGACACGACGAGCACCAAGTGGTCTCACCAGCGGATCCTGGCGCAGGTCGAGGCCGGCCAGGTCGATCTGCTGCTTGGTACCCAGATGATCGCGAAAGGGCTCGACTTCCCTAACGTCACGCTGGTGGGCGTGGCGGATGCGGATACCGGCCTCTATCTGCCCGATTTCCGCTCGGCCGAGCGCACGTTCCAACTATTGGCCCAGGTGGCGGGGCGGGCGGGGCGAGGTCCCAAAGGCGGACGAGTGCTGGTCCAGACCCGCCATCCGACGCACCACGCCCTGGTCTGGTCCGCGCGGCACGACACCGAGGGCTTTCTGAAACAGGAGCGCGAGCACCGAACCTCACCTCCGTATCCACCGGAGACGTCGCTGGTGAACCTGGTGGTGTCGGGCCCGGGAGAGGTCGAGGTGGGTCGTCGCGCGGCCGAGGTGGCGGACTGGTGCCAAGCGCTGATCGACCGCCACGCCCTGCCACTCACGGTGCTCGGCCCCGCGCCGTCGCCGCTCGCCCGGATCAAGGACCGCTGGCGCTGGCACGTCCTGCTGAAGGGCCCCTCGGACTCCCTGGGCCGCGTCGTTCGCTACGCCGCGGGGCGGCTCGGGCGGGAGCGCAAGACCCGCCTGGCCATCGATCGGGATCCGGTGACCCTGCTGTGAAGGGCGGCGCCGCACAGTGCGAAAGCTGTCGCACGGTATCTCGTGAGCCCACCGGATCCTAGGGTCCAAAGCTGCAAAGCGGTGCACGTCCGCCCCGTTGAAGCGCGCTGGAGCCGGTTTGCGGCCCCGAGCACTCAATGGGCCCACGTTTTGCGAAAGGTTCCGCGCCGGCCCGTTCCCTCCGACTACTCGCTCGAAGTTCACATCACGCACTATCGCTCGAGGTGTCCGCCATGACCTATACCTTCAAATTGTCTCGCCGCCTGGCTCGCCTGCGAGCCCCCATGTTCGGCCTCCTCGTTGCCCTCTTCGGCTGCGACGGTAGCGACAGCTTCAGTCCCGACCCGGACGAATCGCTGGATCCGGTCGCTGGTCCCTCGCTCGCGGTCTCCTATGCGGGCGGCATCCCCATCGGCACCTTCGCGCAACCGACCACCCAGTTCGGCGGCACGTTCAACGGGGCCATGCTGAGCATCCATTCGCCGTACCTGCTGCGGGAGCTGGAGGACATCAGGTCCCGAGGCGGCAAGGTCGCGGTCAAGCTCTCCGGCGGTGATGAGTACTACAAGGACGCCGCCGGCAATTTCAGCCTGAGCAAGTGGAAGGCCCGGGTCGACCTCGCCAAGGACGTCAACTTCGCCTCGTACATCAACGACGGCACGATCATCGGTCACTACCTGATCGACGAGCCGCAGGATCCGGCCAACTGGAACGGCCGGCCGATTTCTCAGGCCACGCTCGAAGAGATGGCAAAGCACAGCAAGGATCGCTGGCCGGCCATGACGACGATCGTGCGCAGCTCGCCGGACTATCTCGACAACTTCGACGGCACCTACCGGTACCTGGACGCCGCCTGGGCGCAGTACGCCGCCCATCGGTGGCCGAATACCGAGGCGTTCCTCGAAGAGAACGTCGCCAAGGCGAGGGCCAAGGGGCTGGCGCTGGTGGTCGGGCTCAATCTCCAGGATGGCGGGCCCAGCAAGAGCAACATGACGGCCAGCCAAGTCAGGTCGTACGGCTCCACGCTGTTGCGCAGCACCTATCCCTGCGCGTTCCTCAGTTGGAAGTACAGCGACGACTTCATGTCGGCCGGCGGCATGTGGGAGGCGATGAAGGACCTGCGGAACCAGGCCGAGAATCGCGGCTTCAAGACCTGCCGGGCATCCGCCGTTGGATCGGGTACTCCGCCGCCGCCACCGCCGCCACCGCCGCCACCGTCGGGTACCGGGACGCTTCCGTTCGGCCTGTCGTACGCGCCGATCGATGAGTACTCGGCGCGCTGGACGGGGACCATGTATGAGGCAGCGCCGGCGCTGCTCGTCGAACGGCTCCGGCGCGCTGAGGGCGCAGGGATGAAGGTCGTCGTCACATTGGTCGAGGCGTCCAACGCCAAGAACTCTGACGGTACTTTCAGCCTGAGCCGGTGGAAGGCCCAGCTCGACCGTTACCGGGGCCTCTCACTCGGCCGCTACGTCTCGAGCCAGGCGCTCTACCTGCACCACCTGGTCGACCAGCCGAGGTGTGGCGGGTGCTGGGGTGGCAGGCCGGTTTCCTACGAGGCGATCGAGGAGATGGCTCGATACAGCAAGTCGATCTGGCCCTCACTCCCGACGGCCGTACGGGTCGCCCCCTCGAACCTCGCGGCCGCGTCGTTCCGCTGGACTCACCTGGACGCGGGATGGGCTCAGTACAACACCCGGCAAGGTGACTTGCGGACCAGACTGGCCCGCGAAGTCGGTCAGGCGCGGGAAGAGGGCCTGGGCTTGGTCGCCGGTCTCAACCTCCTCCACGGAGCCGGTTTCAAGACCGCGCCGATGACCGCGAGGCAGGTCAAGGAGTTCGGCAGCATCCTCGCCGCCGCCCCGTCGGTCTGCGCCCTGGTCGGGTGGAGGTACGACACGTCCTACCTCGGTCAGACCGGAATGCGGGATGCGATGGCGGCGGTGGCGACGGTTGCCAGGAGCAGAACCGCGGCGTCGTGCGTGAGGAGCTGAGTAAGCAGCGAAGGGTGAGAAACGGTAAACGGTAAACGGTGAACGGGGGCGCAGGTATCCCGTTCACCGTTTACCGCTTCACCGTCCTATCTGTCCGTCGCATACCCGATCTCCGCGCCCAGATACAGCACCCGCCGCGGCGCGGGCTCGATGACCCGGCCGCCGAGGCCGTTGAGGGTCACGGAAGCGACGTACCGCCGGTCCCAGAGGTTGTTGAGTCCGAGGAATGGTCCGAGCGCCAGGCTGCCGGCCTCACCCTGCCAGCCGAGTCGCAGGTTGGTGACCCCGGCGCCCCAGGAGTCGACCACGACGGTGTTGGCGTCGTCCGCGGCCACCGAGGAGCTGAGCGTGTGGTCCCCGTCGAGGAAGAATCCGTGCGGCAGTGTGGACCGGACACCGAGCCGCCAGAAATGCTCGGGCACGCCCGGTAACCGGTTGCCGTCGAGCTCCGCGCCGGCGAAGCGGTAGCGCGCCCGGGTGTATGCGCCGGTGAGCGCGAGCTCCGGTATCGGCGTAAAGGTGACGCCGATCTCCGCGCCGTCGTTGTGGGTGCTGCCCGCGTTCCGAAAAAATGCTCGCCCGCCGACCTCCTCCTGCTGCACGATCGCGTCGGTGATCCGCCCGAGGAAAACCGCCACCGTATAGGTAACGCTCGGCAGCGGCTGGCCCCTCGCGCCTACCTCATAGTTCACCGCGCGCTGGGGCCCGAGCTCGAGGTTGAACCCGCCCGAGCCGTCGGGCTGGTTCACCAGCTCGGTGGTCGTCGGGGTCTCGAAGGCGGTAGAGACGTTGATGTAGGGGACGAAGCGGTCGCCGAACGACCAGCTCGCCCCGATGTTGCCGCTTAGCGCCGACATCGTGCGCGCGTCGCTGTCGTCTCCGTCGTCCAGAAACCGGTCGAGCAGGTCGAAGCGCACCCAATCGAAGCGGGCCCCACCGCTGAGGAGCAGCCGCTCGTTGGGGCTCCACAGGACCTGGGCGAACGGCCCGAGCTCGGTCACCTTTTCGCGCTGATCCAGCAGCACGGCGCTGCTCGGCACTCCCGCGTCGTGCACCAAATTCCGGCGATTGTCGCGCATCAGTTGCAGGTCCGCGCCCGCGCTGAGCTGGGGCGAGGCCTCGGCAGTGCCGAAGCGCCGGGTCGTGCTGGCCCTCACCCCGCCCACGATGCGGCCGATGTCTACGTAGGTCCCCTCGCTGGGCCCGCCTTCGGGGGCCGGCGCGGCGAGCGGGTTCTCGAGGTTGCGGGCGAGGCCGAAGACGCTGAAGTCGTACTGATTGCCGGCCGGGTCGAAGTGCTCCGCGCCGAGCGACACCTGGTACTGCTGTACGTCCTTGTCGGCGCCGCGCCGGATGTTGTTGCCGGCGGCGGAGTCGGGGTTGGCGAGGTATTCGGCCAGGGTGAGCGCGCCGGGGTTCTGGGCCTCGGGGCTGTCGGCCAGGCTCACCCGTACCCTGCCCAGCGTGGAGCCGCCGATGGCGTAGTCGGCGCCGGCGTTGAGCTGCCGGACCTCCGCCGCGCTGTGCTGGCGGAACCCGTCCGCCTTGAACTGGGAGACCGAGAGCGTGCCGCTGAGATCTCCAGAGCGGGCGGAGGACCAGCTCTGCCACTTGTAGAACCCGTCTCCTTCCCGCTCGCCGCTGCCGCCCTGGACCCGGATCCGCTGGGCGAAGGGACCCGGCGCCGCCCGTTGCGACTGGAACGCGATGACGCCACCCGACGCGTTGCCGTACAGCGAAGAGCTGGCGCCCCGAAGCACCTCGGCGCGCTCGAGATCGGCGAAGTCCACGTTGGTAAGTTGGCTCTGGCCGTCGGGAAGAGTCTGCGGGATGCCGTCGAGCAGGATCTTGAGCCCGCGGACCCCGAAGTTCGAGCGGCTGCCGAAGCCGCGGATGGAGATCCGCTGATCCAGCGAGAAGTTGTAGCGGTTGGCGACCACGACGCCGGGAATGTCGTTGAGGGCTTCGTCGATCCCGATCGTCTGCCGGGCGCGCTGAAGGTCGTCGCGGTCGAGCACGCCGACCGCGAACGGCACCCGGGTCAGCGGCTCGGCGGTCCGGGTGACCGTGACCTCAAGCTCCGGGAGCCGGGTCACCCGGGTGGTGTCGCGCCCGGTGGTATCGGTACGGACCGGCTCCTGGGCACGCGCCGGGACGGCGAAAACGAGGGCGGTAAACAAGACGACGAAGCGATGCATGAAAACTCCTCTCGATGCATGGAAAGCTAGTTGGCAGCGGCGCAGGACCGTAGGGGCGACGCAAGCCTCGCCCCTACGGTGGGTGTGCAGTCGCCGTCCCGCTGCCCCGCTGCCCAACTCTGTCTTGTATCGCCCCCAGCGCCCCCCTACTTTCCTCCCCGATATGCCCGACGTTCCCTATGCATCGCCGGATTTCTCCCGACCCCCCTTTGCCGGCGCGCCGGAGGCGAGTTTCGCCCCGCTCCCGAGCGACGGTGTCCTCCCCGAAGGTTTCTTCTCGACTTCCAACCTGCCCACCTACATCAAGGTGGACGGCCGCTGGGTGGCACCGATCCGGCCGCGGATGGATTGCGTCGTGGTGAGGCGGGGTGGCGGGCTGGAGACCATCGAGCCGCGCAGACTCCGCCAGGGCGAGCTGATCGCCATGGGCGAGGCCGAGGACGGTAGCGAGGGGATCGTGGTGCACGCTCAGGGGTTCCTCGGCGGCGGACACGGCGCCAACGAGTTCCGCTTCATGTCCACCGAGGTGAGCCGCGAGCGGCCGGTAAACTACGAGGACCTTGCCGCCCGGGTCGGCGAGGAGAAGCGGCGGGGCGGGTACCTGGTGTGGGTCGTCGGCCCGGCGCTGGTGCACTCCCGCGCCCGGTCCGATTTCGAGTGGTTCATCCGGAACGGCTACGTCCAGGCGGTGCTCGCCGGCAACGCCGTCGCCGTCCACGACATCGAAGCCGCGATCTTCGGCACCACGCTCGGCATGAGCAACACCGGCCAGCCGACCGAGGGAGGTCACGGGCTGCACATGCGGGCGATCAACCGGGTCCGCGCCGCCGGCTCCATCGAGGGCGCGGTCGAGAGCGGGCTGATCCGGACCGGCATCATCCACGCGCTGGTCAGCCACAAGGTGCCGTACGTACTGGCCGGCTCGATTCGCGACGACGGCCCGCTCCCCGGCGTCTACAGCGATTCGCTCGGGGCGCAGGACGCCATGCGGGAGCACACGGTGAAGGCCACCGGCGCCATCTTCGTCGCCACCGCGCTCCACGCCATCGCCGTGGGGAACATGCTGCCCGCCTTCTACCTCTGCGACGGCGTCCCGGTTCCGCTGATGACGATCTGCGTGGACCAGACCGAATTCGTGGTCAACAAGCTCAAGGACCGCGGCACCCACCAGGCATACGGCGTGGTCACCAACGCGCAGGACTTCATGCACGTCCTGCGCTTCTACACCGAGCGGTGGGAGCAGGGCTCGGCGTGAGCGGCGCGGGCGTCGGATCCGGCTGGGCCCGGCTCGCCGAGACCGTCGCCGGGATCGTGCCGGCAGCCGAGGTGGACGGGGTCTGGGTGTTCAGTCCGCTGCGCCGCGAGGGCCGAGAATGGGGCACCGCCGTGCTCTCTCGGGTGGACGGCGAGCGGCGGCGGATCTACACCGCGCGCTACGTGCTCGCGGTCCGGGGCAAGGAGCGCGGCAAGTTCGAGGCGACGGTGCAGGAGGTCGGCAGCGGGCCGGTACAGGCGCTGGCCAAGCTGCTCCAGGACGCGCGGAAGCGCGTAGACGACGAACAGCCGCCGCTTCCGGTCGCCCCCGATCGCTGGTTCGCCCCCGCCGACAATGGCCCGCCTCGCTAGGGGCGAGGGGGCCGCCCTCCTCGACCGCTTCCGCCGCTACCTCCGCGACCATCACCAGCCGGTGACCCGCCAGCGCGACTT